>DASQLE010000563.1:0-3524 GCA_035630175.1 Beijerinckiaceae bacterium | reverse complement strand
GGCATCGCCAACCCGGTCGCGACCTTCTGGACCGGCGCGATGATGCTCGAGCACCTCGGCGAGAATGCCGCGGCCGCGCGGCTGATGCGGGCGGTCGAGCGGGTGACAGGCGACCCGAAGCTGCACACGCCCGACCTCGGCGGCAACGCGACCACGAAGCAGGTCACCGACGCGGTCTGCGAAGCGCTGCGGGGGGACAACGCGTGACGGAACCTGCTCGGCGATGGTTGTCCTCGCACGAGACAAGGCTCGTCGTGCGGTCTACGGGCGAGGCGGGGCCTCGAGCAGCGGGCGGAGGGCGTCGGCCAGACGGTCGGGCGGGGTGCCGGGCGGGAAGAAGCCGAGGTAGCGGCCGGCGCGGTCCATCAGATAGATGAAGCCCGAGTGGTCGATGGTGTAACCGGCGCCCTCGATCGGCACCTTGGCATGAAAAACCTTGTAGGCGCGGGCAGCCCCGCGGATCGCGGCTTCGTCACCGCTCAAGCCGAGCAAACGGGCATGAAACAACGGCACGTAGTCGGCGAGGTGTTGTGGCGTGTCCCGTTCGGGATCCAACGTGATGAAGAGCGGCTGCACGGAGTCGCCCGCAGCGCCGAGGCGGTCCAAAGCGAGGCCGATGGCCTGCAAGTCGGTCGGACAAACATCCGGGCAATAGGTGAAGCCGAAATAGACGAGCAGCAGCTTGCCCCGGAAATCCGCGTCGGTGCGCGGCCGCCCGTCATGATCAACGAGAGCGAACGGCCCGCCGATCGGCTCGCGGTTCCACATCACCGCATCCATCAGCTCGGCGGCGGAGCGCTGCGGCTCCGCGCGCCCCGGCGCGGGCAACATCGCACTCGTCAGAAGCAATGCTGTCAACCGGAGGATCAGGGGCTTGCTTGCCATAACGCATCGCCTGAATGGCGTCAGGCGCTGAAGATGAGTCGGCTGCCGGTCGAGGTCTGGATGACGTTGTCCGGCATCTGCGCGCGCGCCTCGAGGAGGAAGTTCAGCCCGCTGCAATGCATCGGGATGAGCACGTCGGGCTCGAGCTTCTTGATCTCGCCGATGACCTCTTTGAGGTAGTCGGCCGGCGCCGGTCCGAGATGAAAGCCGCCGACGATCGCATGCACCTTCTGGATGCCGGAGACCTCCTGCGCCTGCCGCACCGAATTGACGATGCCGACATGGCCGCAGGACGAGATCACGACGAGCCCTTTGCCCCGGATGTTGAAGCAGGTGGCGTGCTCGTGGACGTGCTCGTCGGGCACGAACTTTCCCTGCAGCTCCGCCGCCGTGAAATGGCCGTAGTCACAGCCGGCGCTCTCCCGGCTGGTGTAGTCGACGAAGCCGTTGGGCAGCACGCGCTCGATGCTCGCGCGCTTGATCTTGCCGGTCGTGAAGGCGTGGCCGGCGATCACGGTCGGCGTCTCGCACAAAACGGTCGCCACCTTGTGCGCCTCGATCTCGCGCCGGACGAGCGTGCCGTTCTCGCCGAGCTGCCCCGGATCGGCGCCGCGCATGCGGTGACAAAAGTTGTCCTCGCCGCCGGCATACAGCTTGATGTCGGCCGGAAGCGCGTTCCGGTATTGGCCGAGGAAGCCGAGCAAGCCGCCGAAATGGTCAATGTGGCCGTGGCTGACGATCAGGGCCTGCACCTTGCCCGGGTCGACGTTCATCAGTCCGATGTTGTTGATCAGGGCCGGCGCGGTGTAGCCGAAGTCAAGCATGAGGGCGCGCTGCTCGCGGTCGCGCTGCGATTCCAGGAACAGCGACAGGCCCCACTGATTGTGGAAGACGTTTCGGGCATCGCCGCTGCGCCCCGGTCCCGGCGGCTCGTGCACGACACCCTTCAGCGTGCTGCCGCGCAAGAATTGGTCATGCGCCTGGTCGATCAGCACGCGCATGGTCAGCCGGTCAATGGTCGGGACCTCGATCGGGGCAGCCGAGGCGATCTCGACGCAACTGAGACCGGCGCCGGCCGAGGTGGCCGCGAAGGCAGCCGCGGCTTTCAGGAATTCACGCCGTCTGAGATCGTCCATGTCGGCCTCCCTGGTGGGGCAAGCGAGGAAGCGACGGGCCGTCGCCAGTTTGCAACGGGGAGATCATGCCCTCGCGCGCGCAGCATGCGCCGCCTGGTAACGGCCAACAAGTCTGTTTCTCCTAGCCCGCCGTGAAGCACGGCAGCTCCCGGCCTGGGTCTTGCTGCCGGATCGCCCCAGGCTCAGGGCCCTTCCCTGCGCCAGATGGCGAGGAAGGCCTGCGCCTTGGCCCTGAGAGGCAAGCGCTCGTCCGACAATGTATCGAGGAACCCGGCAAGACGCCGCGACTTCATGATCGTATAGGTCGTGACAAGCACGACGGCAGTGAACACGAGAGCGACCGCGAGAACCTTTTGGAGACCGGTCGTGCCTCCGAAATCGAGCACGTTCATGCCGAGGAAGGTCGCGGTGATGGCCCCGACCATGAAGCAGATCGTCACGACGGTGAGCTGCAGGAAGAACCGCGATTGGCGACGCAGCGACTCGCTGTCGAGATAAGACGACATGGCGCCGAGCGCCTGTCTCACGTCCTCATAAAGCCGCTCGGTGCCGAGCTTGCTCGTGAGCATGTGAAAGATCTCGTTCGTCTGCGTCTGATTGGAGGCCTGGTGAAACTAGTAGCGATGGGTGAAGCGCAGGAAGCTCTCCATCGCCAGGCGCATGTCCTGCGCGAAACGGCTAACGCTGCGGCGGTCGGTGACGTCGAGCGCGTTCACCGCGACCGCCAGGCGGTCGGACAGCATGAGGAGGGCCGCTTTGTGGAAGCGCGCGAGGAGGAACAGGAGGAAGTAACGGTGGCGGAACTCCCCAAGAAGGCCGCGCTCGGGATCGACCGCTTCAGGCGTCGCCCCGGTCACCATCGTGAGACCCCGCGCGCTGCAGGTGAGCCGCATTCCTGACGCCGCCTCCCGCTCAGGATCGTGGAACCGATCGTGGCAATGCTCCGCTTCGAACCGTGCGAGGTAGGCTTCGGAGTAGGGCAACTCCCCCGACGGATCGGGTCCGGTATTCAGTCCGAGCCGCACGTAGTCGGCGCGCGTGACGGCGGCGGGGTGGCGCATCGCGAGATACCCCATGCCCGGAATCCGGTAGTCCTCCAGATGCCTGTAGCGCAGTCCGCCCGCTCCTTTCGACTGGTGTGGAACCATCGGCGCGAGGAGGAACTCCCAATGCGCCGCGACCTCGGCCGACCGGTTGCGGCACAAAGCGGCGAGGTAGCGCTCGCGCCTCTCGTAGTCGGAGGTGGCGAGGACCTCGCCTCCGGCGCCGAGCCATTCGACGCGACTGACGCAGTCGAGCGCTCGTCCGTGCTCGTCCCACCCGGCCGGATAGGCGCGGCCGAGGCGGAACATGACATCCTGGGCGACGGCCAGCGGCAGCCCACGGGCCGCGACCTCGACGTTGAGCAGAACGACGTCCACGTCATGGAAGAAGTAGAGGTCGACATGCGCCACATCGAGGTCGATCGCCGGAGCCTCGTCGCCGAGGGCGACCCGGGCGCCC
>DASQLE010000562.1:0-7294 GCA_035630175.1 Beijerinckiaceae bacterium | reverse complement strand
GCTTCGAGCGCCGCCCCAGGGCGAGCAGGATCCCGAGCGGCAGCGCGAAGACGATGCCGACCGTCGAGACGACAACCGTGACGAGAATGCCACCCCACAGGGACGTCGGCACCTCGTCGACGCCGAGGAATTGCGACCCCGCCAGCAGCAGGTAGGCGAGCACCGGGAAGACGACGAAGAAGTAGACCGCGCCGAGCGCCCGGCGCGGCGCGTCCAGCCACAGCATCCAGGCCACGCCTACGGCCAGGAGGGCGAAGAAGACGTTGACGCGCCAGCGTTCGGCGGCCGGATAGGAGCCGTAGACGAAGTAGTTGATGCGATCGATGACGTAGGCCCAGCAGGCTCCCACGGGGCGCCCGATGACGTCCTCGCGGCACGCCTCGCGGTCGTTGCCCGTCCACACCGCGTCGACGAAGAAGAAGTTGATGATCGGCGGCACGGCGACGTAGACGAGATACAGCGCGGCCAGCGTGAGGACCGTCTGCAAGGGGGTGGCGAACAGGTTGTCGCGCAGCCAGGCGAGCGGTCCGCGCACGAGCACCGGCGGCGGCATCGCCTCGACCGCCTCTGTGCGGATGTAGCGGGGATTGTCGGCGGCGGTGCTCATCGCGCGCTCCTAACGCTCGACGATCGCCACGCGGCGATTGTAGATGTTCATCACGAACGAGGTGGCGAGGCTGATGGTGAGATAGACGGCCATGGTGATGACCACGACCTCGATGGCCTGGCCGGTCTGGTTGAGGACGGTGCCCATGAAGATCTGCACGAGATCGGGGTAGCCGATGGCGACGGCGAGCGAGGAGTTCTTGGTGAGGTTCAGATATTGGCTGGTCAGCGGCGGGATGATCACCCGCATGGCCTGAGGGATGACGACGAGGCGCATGGTCGGCCCGGGGCGCAGGCCAAGGGAATGGGCGGCTTCGGTCTGCCCCTTCGAGACAGCGAGGATGCCGGCGCGCACGATCTCGGCGATGAAGGCCGCCGTGTAGATCACGAGGCCGAGCAGCAGCGCCACGAATTCCGGCAGGATCTGCATGCCGCCGCGCAGGTTGAAGCGTTGCTGCTGGGGCACGTCGAAGGTGATGGGGCTGCCGCCGAACAGCGCCAGCGTCAACCAGACGAGCGCCGGCACGCCAAGGATCAGTGCCAAGGCCGTCAATCCGACGGGATATTGGCGGCCCGTGCGCTCCTGCTCGCGCTTGGCCCAGATGCGGAAGGCGATGCTGGCGGCAACGCCGAGCACGAATACCAAGCCGATGAGCCAGGCCTGTTCGGCGAAGATGGGGCGCGGCATGAACAGGCCGCGGTTGTTGAGGAAGAAATTGTCGCCGATATTGACCGACTCGCGCGGGTTCGGCAGCGGCGCGAGGACGGCGTTGTACCAGAACAGGAGCTGCAGCAGCAGCGGCAGGTTGCGGATCACCTCCACATAGACCATCGAAACCTTGCGGATGATCCAGTTCTTGGACAGGCGCGCGATGCCGATGATGAAGCCGAGGATGGTGGCGAGGACGACGCCGATGGCGGCGACGATCAGCGTGTTGAGAAGGCCCACCACGAAGGCTTCGCCGTAGGTCGAGGCGGCGGCGCTGAACGGGATGAACGACTGGCTGACGTCGAAGCCGGCCGTGTTGTTGAGGAAGCCGAAACCGGAGGCGATGCGGGCCCGCTGCAGGTTGTCGATGGCGTTGGTCGTCGCCTCGTAGAACAGGAAGCCAACCACCGCGACAAGGACGACCTGGGAGACGATAGCTCTGACGCGCGGGTCGTAGAGCGGCGACACCCGGGCGGGCTTCGGCGCTGCTTGAGCGATTGTCGCCACCGGGATCCTCCGCCGCCGCTGCCGTGATCGTATCGCCGCGCCGGGCCAGCCCGCGCGGATGGAATAACGGCGTCCGGATCGCTCCGGACGCCGATGGTGCTTAGCGGACCGGCTGGCCGTATTGCAGGCCGCCCTTGGTCCACAGGGCGTTCTGGCCGCGCTGGATCTTCAGGGGCGAGCTCGCGCCGACATTGCGCTCGAAGCTCTCGCCGTAATTGCCGACATGGCGGACGACGCGCACCGCCCAATCGTTCGGCAGCCCGATCGCCTCGCCGTATTTACCTTCGGTGCCGAGCAGACGCTTGATCTCCGGGTTCGCCGATTTCAGCATCTCGCCGACATTGGCCTTGGTGACCCCGAGCTCCTCGGCGTTGAGCATGGCGAAGTGCACCCAGCGCACGATGTCGCCCCATTGGTTGTCGCCGTGGCGAACGACCGGGCCGAGCGGCTCCTTGGAGATGATCTCGGGCAGGACAACGTGCTCGTCCGGAGCGGATGCCTTGACGCGCTCCGCGTAAAGGCCCGACGCGTCCGTCGTGAAGGCGTCGCAGCGGCCGGCCTCGTAGGCCTTGAAGGTCTCGTCAGCGGTCGCGAAGGCGACGACCTCGTATTTGATGTTGTTGGCGCGGAAGAAGTCGGCGAGGTTGAGCTCCGTCGTCGTGCCCTGCTGCGTGCACACGGACGCTCCGCCGAGCTCCTTGGCCGAGGCGACGCCGAGCTTCTTCCTGACCATGAAGCCCTGGCCGTCGAAATAATTGATGACCGGGAAATCGAGCCCGAGCTGCGTGTCGCGCGACATGGTCGCGGTGGAATTGCGGGCGAGCACGTCGACTTCGCCCGATTGCAGGGCGGTGAAGCGGTCCTTGGCGGTCAGCGGCGTGAACCGCACCTTGTTCGGATCATCGAAGATGGCGGCCGCGATGGCGCGGCAGAACTCCACGTCGAGGCCCGTCCAGTTGCCCTGCGCGTCCGGCACGCCGAAGCCGGCGAGGGCCGGATTGGAGCCGCAGGCGAGAAATCCTTTCTGCTTGACGTTGTTCAAGGTGGCCTGGGCCGAAGCTTCGGCCGCGACGAGGCTCGCGGCGAGGCCCACCGCGATGGCAAATGCCCGTTTCATGTTCGACTGTCTCCTACTCTGGGTTTGTTATGCACTAACGCAAGTCGGGCCTGCCCGACTTGCGAAGCTGATGCGGAACTCGGGAACACCCGGGTTCCGTGCGGGCCAAGGGCAGGCCTCGCCGCATTGCCGGTATCACATGCGACATTTCCTGCCGGGTCAAGCTAGACGCTCGACCAACCCTCGCCCCTTGACGATCCCGGACGGGCACGGCTCAAATCAGGGTTAACCCCCTGACATCGGCATCATGGCAAATCCACCCTCCTCCCGGCCCGGCCGCTTCGGCGAGCGCACCCGCCTCGTCCAGGCCGGGCGCGACCCCTCGGCTCAGCACGGTTTCGTCAACACCCCGATCTATCGCGGCTCGACGGTGCTCTACCCGACCGCGGACGACCTCCTGCACCGGCGCGCCCGCTACGTCTACGGCACCGCGGGCACGCCGACCACGGAAGCGCTCGAGCGGGCCTGGACGGAGTTGACCGGCGCCGCCGGCACGGTTCTGACCCCATCCGGCCTTGCCGCCGTCTCGCTCGCGCTCCTGTCCTGTCTCAAGAGCGGCGACCACCTCCTGATGACGGATTCGGCCTACCGGCCGACCCGGGTCTTCTGCGACACCGTGCTACGGCGGTTCGGGGTGGAGACGACCTACTACGACCCGCTCGTCGGGGCGGAGGTCGCCGCGCTCATGCGGCCGAACACGGCGGCTGTCTTCACCGAGTCGCCGGGCTCGCAATCCTTCGAGATGCAGGACGTGCCGGCGATCGCCGCGGCGGCCCATGCCCGCGGCGCCGTCGTCCTCATGGACAATACCTGGGCGACGCCCTTGTTCTTCTCCCCGCACGAGCGCGGCGTCGATCTCGCGGTCGAGGCCGGCACCAAATACCTAAGCGGCGGCTCGGACCTGCTGCTCGGCCTCGTGTCCGCCAACGAGCGCTGCTGGCGGCGCCTGCGCGCCACCTTCGACGCCATGGCGGTCTGCGCCGGGCCGGAGGACGTGTTCCTCGCCCTGCGCGGCCTGCGCTCGCTCAGCCTGCGCCTCAAGGAGCACGAGCGGCAGGCGCTCGAACTGGCGCGCTGGCTTACGCAGCGGCCGGAGGTCGACCGGGTGCTGCATCCGGGGCTCGCGGGCGATCCGGGCCATGCCGTCTGGCGGCGCGACTTCAAAGGCTCGACCGGCCTCTTCTCTGCCATCCTGAAGCCTGCTTCGAGTGAGGCGGTCGCGGCCATGCTCGATGGCCTTGAGCTGTTCGGCATGGGCTTTTCATGGGGCGGCTTCGAGAGCCTCGTCATCCCCTTCGACTGCGCCACCTATCGCAGCGCCACGACCTGGAAACCGGGCGGGCCGGCGCTTCGCTTCCATATCGGCTTCGAGGATGTCGACGACCTCAAGGCCGACCTCGACGCCGGCTTCGCGCGCCTGCGCGAGAAAGCCGGCGCGTGATGGCGCCGCCTCAATCTGAACGAGCTGGCGTAAACGGACGGAAACATTCCACGTTATCGTGCTGAAATGAGGAAATCTTAGCTTCGCCCGTACGGTCCGTCATCGGACGCAAGGAAAGCCATCGGGTGAAGCCATGTTCGAGCAAGCGGTCCAAGTCAGCGAGGCGATGCGTCAGGCGGCGAAGCTCGGCGCGGGAGCGCTCTTTCCGGCGCTGTCCGGCTGCCGGATCTGCGCTACGGCCCAGATGGTCGCGAGCCCGGCGCTCGGCGTCTGCGAAGATTGTGGAGCCGAACTGACGGCGCTCGACAGCGTCGCGCCCGAGGGTGGGCAAGATCGCGAGCCTCTCACGCGCGCAGCGTGAACCAGGGGCCGTACCGATCGGAATGCATGGGCTGGCGAAACAAGGTCCTCGTCATGGCACAGGGATCCGGAGCCGGTCTGCGCCTCACGCTGGCCGGAGCTACGTTAATCCTCGCCCTTGCGCTGCTCGGCAGTGGCGACGCGGTTGCGCAGGCCGCTCTACCTAAGCCGCCGCCGAAGCTGCAGGACACAGGCCTCTACTCCGACATTTCAGCGTTGGAGATCGATGCTCGGCATCTTGCCTTCGCGCCGCAATACCCGCTGTGGACGGACGGCGCTGCGAAGCGGCGATGGATTTCGCTGCCGCCGGGCACGACGATCGACGGCTCCGATCCGGAGGCCTGGATCTTTCCGGTCGGCACGCGCCTCTGGAAGGAGTTCGCCTTCGACGGTCGGCGCGTCGAGACGCGCTACCTGGAGCGTCAGGCCGACGGCCAATGGCTGTACGCCGCCTACGCCTGGAGCCCGGACGGCAGCGAGGCGCCGCTGGTGTCCGAGAAAGGCAGGCGTGGGGCTCATGCGCTCGGCGGCGGGCGATCGCACGCAATCCCCGGCATCGGCGATTGCAAGGCCTGCCACCAGGGCGGCCGCACCGAGGTGCTCGGATTCAGCGCCCTGCAACTGTCGCCGGACCGGGATGGCGGCGCCTTGCATGCCGAGCCTCCGCCTTTTCCGGGCGTCGACATCCGCTACCTTGTCGAGAAGGGCATTCTCGTCGGGTTTCCGAAAGCCCTGCTGGAGATGCCGCCCAGGGTGACGGCGGCATCCGCGGCAGAGCGGGCCGCGCTCGGCTACCTGCACGGCAACTGCGGCCATTGCCATAATGAGCAGGGTCCGCTGAAGAACGTCGGGCTGTTCCTGCGCCATGCCTTAGGCGCCGCCGTCCAGCCGGCGGTCGCGAGCACCGTCGGCCACCCGGTGAAGAAACCGGCTCCGGGGCAATCGCCCGATGCCGTTCTGCGCATCGAGCCCCGGCGCCCCGATCGGAGCGGCCTCATGCAGCGCGTCGCCTCGCGCTACCCCGCACTGCAGATGCCGCCGCTCGGAACCGAGCTGATCGACGCGGAAGCCGTGCAGGTGCTCCGCCGCTGGGTCGCCGAGACGGCTCCGTTCCACCAAGAGGACCACCCGGAACACGGAGAACGAGAGCGATGAACCGTGCGATCCCATCGGTGCTGGCGGCTGCCTTGCTGGCCCCCGGCGCAGGTCTGGCCCAGGACGGCACGACGAGCGCGCAATTGAAGCGCGGCGAGTATCTCGTCACGATCGGGCTCTGCCATGACTGCCACACCCCGTCGATAGCAGGTCCCGACGGTCCGGGGCCGGACATGAAACGCGCGCTCTCGGGCCATCCGCAGGATGTCGTCGTCAAGGGGCCGGCGTCGTTGGCCGAGCCGTGGGCGGGCGCCGTGTCGCCGACGCTGACCGCCTGGTCGGGGCCGTGGGGCGTAAGCTTTTCCGCCAACCTCACGCCCGATGCGGACACCGGGGTGCTGCGGGACTTCACCGAGCAGCAATTCATCCAAACCCTGCGCACCGGCCGGCACCAGGGCCAAGGACGGCAAATCCTCCCGCCCATGCCGTGGCCCTTCATCGGCAAGATGACAGACGACGACCTGAAGGCCGTCTTCGCCTACCTCCGGCACATTCCCGCCGTGAGGAACAAGGTGCCCGACCCGATCCCGCCGGCGCAGTGATCCGAGGCGCGACGCTGTCGTTGCTGCGCGGGTCTCGGGACAAGGCGCGCCGGCGAGCAACCGGCGGGCGGCGGCTGAACATTCGGCGCCGACGGGCGAGCGTCGGTTTCAGCGTCGAACCGGGGGGCTGCCGCCTCCAGCGGCAAAGGCCAGCATCCGCGCGTTCCTCGAAGAAGGCGAAGGGGTTTTCTGAACCTCTCCCACGGGCGTCTCCCGAAGCTGCGAGAACGGACGGCGCCACGCGTCGGCCGACGGTTGCGCGCAAACGCGAGACAGAGCGATCCTTTGTTGCAATTGACTTGCAGTTGCACATATGCACTGCTCTCGGTGGAGCCGATGGAGGCGATCATGACCAGGCGGACGCTTGCCGTTTCAGCCGTCGTGCTTGTGGGAAGTCAGATCGGCCAGGCGTGGACGTTACGGGCACAGACGCCGGCGACGCGGTTCTTCACCATCGCCGCCGTCGAGCCGCGCGGCGGCGCCCCTGTCGGGCAGGAGGCCTTTCCGGCGCAGGCGCTTCCGCCCGGCGGCGGCTATGTGATCAGGCAGCCGGATCAGACCGGCCGCTGGGAGGTCTCGGCCTATCTGTGGATGCCGAGCCAGATCATCGTCAATCAGGGCGACGAGGTCACGCTCGACTTCGTCGGCGTCAACGGCGCCGCCCACCCGACCGAGATCCAGGGGTTGGCGAAAACGTTCACGTTGCAGCGCGGCAGGTCACGCGGGTCTCGTTCAAGGCCGACAAGCCAGGGGTCTATCCCGTGATCTGCAGCACGCACGCGCCATCGATGCGCGGCGAGATCGTCGTCGTGGCGAAGCCGTAAGCGATCAGCACAGAGGCTTGTCGCGACCAAGCG
>DASQLE010000561.1:0-2906 GCA_035630175.1 Beijerinckiaceae bacterium | reverse complement strand
CGCCGTGATCGGCCTGGACGTAGATGACCCAGGCGCCGCGCCGGGCGGCGATGTCGCGCAGATGCCCGATGAGGGCGGTGGCGATGCCGCGCCGGCGATGCGGCGCCGCGACGGCGAGGTCGTAAATGTAGACCTCGCGCCGCGCCCGCTCGAACTTGTCCAGCTCGTAGGCGACCAGCCCGCCCACCACGTCCCCGCCGGCCAGCGCCGCGAGCGCAACGACGTGCTCCTTGGCGAGCAGATCCTCCAGGTAGGCGTCGCTCGGCGGCTCCGCCGCATACGAGCCGGGCTCGGCGAAGGCTTCGCCAAACATCGCGTTCAACTCCCGCAGGAGCGGGACGTCGCCGGGGGCGAGCCGGCGGAGCGCGATGGGCGTTTGCAGCGGCGGCTGTCGTGTCATCCGTAACGCAGGACCTGATGGTTTCTGGTGAGCCGACGCTTCGAAACGGCGCGTCGCTGCCCCCACGCCGCTCGGCCTTCGGCCGAGTCGGCACTTCCCGCAAGGGCGAGGAACGAAGCTAGCGCGAGAACTTCTTGTATTTGATGCGATGGGGGATGGTGGAGTCGATGCCGAGGCGGCGCTTCTTGTCCTCCTCGTAATCCTGGAAGTTGCCTTCGAACCACTCGACGTGGCTGTCGCCCTCGAAGGCGAGGATGTGCGTGGCGATGCGGTCGAGGAACCAGCGGTCGTGGCTGATGATGGCGGCGCAGCCGGCATAATCCTCGAGCGCCTCCTCCAGCGCGCGCAGGGTGTCGACGTCGAGATCGTTGGTCGGCTCGTCGAGCAGCAGCACGTTGGCGCCGCTCTTCAGGATCTTGGCGAGGTGCACGCGGTTGCGCTCGCCGCCCGACAGGACGCCGACCTTCTTCTGCTGGTCGGCGCCGCGGAAATTGAAGGCCGCGCAATACGCGCGCGAATTGATCTCGCGCTTGCCGAGATAGATGATGTCCTCGCCGCCCGAGATCTCCTGCCACACGCTCTTGCCGGCCTCGAGCGTGTCGCGCGACTGGTCGACGTAGCCGAGCTTGACGCTCTCGCCGACCCGGATGTCGCCGGCATCGGGCTCATCCTGGCCGGTGATCATGCGGAACAAGGTGGTCTTGCCGGCGCCGTTCGGGCCGATGACGCCGACGATGCCGCCGGGCGGCAGCTTGAAGGTGAGATCGTCGATGAGCAGCAGGTCGCCGAAGCCTTTCGTCAGGCGCTCGCTATCGACCACGTTGGCGCCGAGCCGCTCGGCAATGGGGATGATGATCTGCGCCGTGGTCGGGCCTTTCTCGCTCGCCTTGGCGACGAGATCCTCGTAACGCTGGATGCGCGCCTTCGACTTGGCCTGCCGCGCCTTGGGCGAGGCGCGCACCCATTCCTGCTCGCGCTCGATGGTGCGCTGGCGCGCCTCCTCCTCGCGGCCCTGCTGGGCGAGGCGCTTGCCCTTCTGCTCGAGCCAGGACGAGTAATTGCCCTGGTAGGGGATGCCGCGGCCGCGATCGAGCTCGAGGATCCAGCCCGTCACGTTGTCGAGAAAGTAGCGGTCGTGCGTGACGATCAGGATGGCGCCGGGATAGTTGCGCAGATGCCCTTCGAGCCAGGCCGTGGTCTCGGCGTCGAGATGGTTGGTGGGCTCGTCGAGAAGCAGCAGCTCGGGCTGCTCGAGCAGCAGCCGGCACAGGGCGACGCGGCGGCGCTCGCCGCCCGACAGCTTGTCGATGGGGGAATCGTCCGGCGGGCAGCGCAGGGCGTCCATGGCCTGATCGACCTTGGAATCGAGATCCCACAGGCCCTTGGCCTCGATCTCGTCCTGGAGACGCGTCATCTCGTCCGCGGTCTCCTCGGAATAGTTCATGGCGAGCTCGTTGTAGCGGTCCAGAATCGCTTGGCTCGGCGCGACGCCGACCATGACGTTCTCGCGCACGGTCTTGGCCGGATCGAGCTGCGGCTCCTGGGCCAGGTAGCCGACGCGCGCGCCCTCGGCGACGAAGCCTTCGCCGGTCCATTCGGTGTCGATGCCGGCCATGATGCGTAAGAGCGTCGACTTGCCGGAGCCGTTGGCGCCGAGGACGCCGATCTTGGCATCGGGGTAGAACGACAGGTTGATATTCTCCAGGACCTTGCGGTTGCCCGGATAGGTCTTGGTGAGGCCGCGCATGTGATAGATGAATTCTCGGGCCACGGGTCCGATCCTGCCTGTCGTTCGCTGTTGGGATGCCGCGTCAGTTAGCAGCGGCCCGCATCGGCGGCAAGATCACGATGCGTTTTGATCGAATGGTCAAAACGCAGGGCAACCCGGCCGGCATCAAAGGTATTGATGAATTATCCAACGTTGGCACCGACGCGGCCATCGCCAACGCCGTCGATCACGCGACCGGAAAACGCCTCCGCACCCTGCCGATCCGCATCGAGAACCTCGTCTGACGACCCTGTCGCGGCGCAGGACGCGGCGCTGGCTCTCCTCTTTCCTCCTCATGCGATGGATCTTGCCGAATTTGCCGCAGCGCCGTCGGCGGGGAGCGCGACGTCGATCGTGCAGGTCACGCCCGACGCGGCGTAGTCGAGGCTCACGTGTCCGCCGAGCTCGACTGCGAGGCTGCGTTCGATCAGGCGCGACCCAAAACCCTTGCGGCTTGGCGGCGCGGTTGGTGGCCCGCCCTCCTCCGCCCAACGGAGTTGCAGGCGCCGGCCGTCCGGGGCTGCATCGACGCTCCACCGGATGGCGACGCGGCCGCCGTTGGACAAGGCGCCGTATTTGACGGCGTTGGTGGCGAGCTCGTGCAAGGCCATGGCGAGGGGCAGCGCCATGCGCGGGTCGAGGCGCACGTCGGGGCCCGCCACCTCGAAGCGCTCCCGGTCTTCGCCGCCGTGCGGCGCCAACACCTCTGCGGCGATGTCGGCGAGGCGGGCCCATTGC
>DASQLE010000560.1:0-6093 GCA_035630175.1 Beijerinckiaceae bacterium | reverse complement strand
ATGAGCGTCGCGGAATTTGGCGGGGAGATCGTTGCGGTTGGACGCCGACACGAAGGCGAACGGGATCTTGCGTTCGTCGAGCGCGGAGGCCAGCTCGAAGCTCTTGCCGTCGAGCACGTCGATGTCGAGCAGGGCGAACTCGAAGGCGTCCGCCAAGCGCTTGCGGGCCTCCGCGAGCGAGCGGTGCACGCCGACCACCTGATGGCCCTCGCCCTCGACGATCCCTTGCAGGTCGAGGGCGATGAAGGGATCGTCTTCCAGAATCAGGACTCGCATCCCCGGCATCCTCGCCTTCGGCTTGGTGTGCCCCTCGGTCACGACGAACCAAGGGCGTGCCGACATTGTCCGGCAGAGGCCAAGCCCATCTTCAGGATGCGGGAACAGAATTAAGGGAACGTTACCGAGACGCTGCCTTGAAGAACAGCCGTCGCATCACCATCTTGAAACGATGCAGGCGACCGTTCGCCTGGAATGCAGCCACGATGGGAAGTGACGCCGGATGTACGCGCACTTTTCAGCCGTGGCTGTTGACATTTCGGGACAAGGAAACGGCGCCCACCAGGGGCGCCGCTAAAACCGTTCGGTTGCGCTGCCATTCAGTGGTTCTGATAGCGCGGGCCCGATGAGCGGATGCCGCCGCGGCGCTCGTCTTCCGGACGCCATTCCTCGTCGTCCGCATCGCCGCCGAGCGCATCTTCCACGTATTCGCGGCCGCGTTGCGTCGCATCGCGCGCATAGCGCATGCCTTGGTCGCGGACCTCGTCGGACCAGCGGCCGAAGGCGCGGTCCTCGTGCCGGGTACGCGGCAGCAAGGCGCCGATGACGAGGCCGGCTGCGAGGCCCATGACGCCGACCATGAGCGGGTTCTCGGTCGCGAACCGCTCGATGCCGGTCTGGGCCGACCGCAGCTGCCGCACCGATTGATCGCGCGCCTGGTAGAGCTGGCGGGCGCCCTGCCGATACTGCTCGCGCGTCCAGTCCGACGCCTGTTCCACGGCGTGTTCTGCCTGCTCGCGCAGGCCGCTCGCCGCCGAGCCGCCGGTGGTGGTGCCGGCCGGCCGGCCGATCGTGTCGGCCGTGCGCGCCGGCTCACCGGCGCGGCGCGTCGCATCGCCGGCGCCGCCGCGCGGCCAATCGGGCGAGCCGGCCGCTTGACTGCCCAAGCCGCCCGCACCCGGTGCGCCCGTGGCCGGCTGACCATAGGGCGTCGCCGGCTGCCCGGCATTGCCCACGGACGTGCCGGCCGAGATGTTGGCCGCGGAGGCCGTGTCCGAGCCGCTGCGCGGCGGGACCGGATTCGTCGGTCGCACAGCATCGTCTTTGTTCATATCGGCCATGGCCACATCTCCTCTGCTGAAGCCTTCGTTCGAAACGGAACGCTCGTTCTGCGTTTCCTCTCAACGATGAGAGGCTAGCCCGCAACCTTCTCGGATAGAACCTGCGTGTCGCGCTGGATGGACTTGATCGAGCGGTTCGGAGCGAGGCTCGCCGCCGACATCGTGCTGCGCCCGTAGAGGACGAGGCCGACCGCGATCGCCGCCATGCCGCCGCCGACGATCAACGCCGCCAGGGCCTCGGAACCGACGACCGTCGCCAGCCACTTCACGAGCGCTTCCGTGAACAGGATGAGCGCCGCGATGGCGAAGATGCCCGCTGCCGCCATCATGGCGGCACCGATCGCCAGGGTCTTCACGTTCGCCGCAAGCTCCGCCTTGAACAGCGTGAGCTCCTTGCGCGCGAGATCCGACGACTCGCGCAGCGCCTCTCCGATCAGGCTCTGAATACCGGGTCCCTGAAGATCAGCCATGCAATCCTCCTGCTACGCCCTCGCCTGGCCGCGCAGCGACGGGTCTGCCGCCCCCATCGCGCCCTGCCCGCGCCGTCCAGCGCTATAGGGACGGGTCTCGCCGCCGCGGCGCGCGCTCTCGGCCGAAGCCTTGACGAAGCGCGCGATCAGGAAGCCGGCCGCCATGGTCGCCACCGCCGCCGTCATCGGACGCCGCCGGACCAGATCTTCGACATCGCCGAGCACGTCGCCGAGGCTGCGCGAGCGAATGCCCTCGGCCAGCTGCTCGAGCCCGCCGGCCGCGCTCTCGACGAGGCCACGGATCTGCTGACGATCCTCGAAGGCGCCGCCGGATTCGCGCAGCGTATTGGCCAGGCTGGTCACCGATTCGGCGACGTCGTTCTTGCGCTGGTCGACATACCCTGTGGCTTGGTCCCGCGCCGAATCGAGCAGGTGTCGGCCCTGATCCATGGCCGTGCCGGCCATTTCGCCAACCTCGTCCTTCAGCGAATCCCAATCGGCGCCGCCCTGTCCGCCGGCTGCGCCCTGCATCGTCGCCGATTGCTGCTTGTCGCGGTTCTCTTGCTTATCGCGGTTCTCTTGCCCCGTGGCCATGGGTCAACCCTCCTTCATGCCCGGGAGTAACCGTTGAGGTTGTGTCGCGGTTCCGTGAAAGGTTGTCCGCCGCGGCGGCATCGGGCGGCTCGGCTGCCCGGCGCTCTCACGCCTTGGCTTCGCCGAGCGTGTCGGCCACTTCCGCCCCGCGCTGGCCGAGCGGCCGATCCGGCCCCTCGGTCGTGTCCTTGGCGGTCTGATGCTCGATCTCGGCGTTCAGCTCGGCGCCCACCAGCACGATGGTCGTCGAGAGCCACATCCAGGTCATGAAGCCGATGGCCGCGCCGAGCGATCCGTAGGTCTCGTTATAATTGCCGAAATTGGCGACGTAATAGGAGAACGCCATGGACGCGATCAGCCAGACGACGGCGGCGAGGAGGCTGCCCGGCGTGATCCACTTCCATTCGGCTTTGTCGCGGCTCGGCCCGTAGCGATACAGGACCGCGAGGCCGAGGACGACGCCGGCGAGAAGCGCCGGCCAGCGCGCCAGCCAGAGGAGCCATTCGGCGACCGCCCCGAGCCCGACGAAATTGAGCACGATCGGGATCACGACGATCGCGCCGACCGCCAAAAGGATGAACACGATGGCGCCGAGCGTGAAAGTCAGCGACCGCAGGTTCAACGAGAAGAAGCCGCGCTTCTCCTCTTCGTCGTAGGCGACGTTGAGCGCGTCGAACATGGCCTTCATGCCGGCATTGGCGCTCCACAGAGCGAGGCCGAGACCGATGAAGAAGGCGAAGCCGAGCGCTCCGCCGCCCTGGCTGGCGATGCGCTTGACCTGCTCGGCGATGATCTCCGTGGCGCCGCCCGGCATGATGCCCGACAGGGTTGCGAGATGATCGTTGATCGTGAGCGCGTCAGCGAACAGGCCGTACATCGACACCAGCGCCGTGATCGCCGGGAACAGGGCGAGGATGCCGAAATAGGTGACGCCCGCGGCGACCGCCAGGATGCGGTCCTTGTTCATGTCCTCATAGGTGCGCCAGAGGATGTCCTTCCAGCCCTTTGCCGGGACTTCGGTCGGGCTCTCGGCGTCGCGGCCGCGGTCGCGCTCGGTCTCCGCCTTGCGCTCCGCCTCGGCTCCGCGATGCGATTGGGGGTCTTTGATCTCGGACGCTCCGCTGCGCTCCGAGACGCCGCGGGCCGGCTGCGCTCCCCCGGCAAGCCGCGCGCTCGCATCCCGCCGTTGCGAGCCGGCTGCCGGACCGGCCGTCTTCCTGCGTCGCGCCGCCACGAGTTGCACAAGGGCAAGCCCGAGCACCGTCCAGAGGGGCGTCGATCCCTTCCTGGTGCCGCTCGAACGTGGATCTGCAGCGCTGGTTGCCATGCGACTTAGTACTCACGCGCCCTGGACCGGCGGGGCTTCAGATAACGGAACCCTGCCGGCTTGGTTCCGGGGCGGACGAGCCGCTCGGCGGCCTCTCCCGCTTCGTCAGGTGGTAGACCGCCCCATCCCAAAGGCTGAACGGTCGCGCGCCATCGCGGACGACTGCGAAACCGCAGGCACCGGCAAGGCGCCGAACGTCGGCGCGATCCCCTGCCGGGTCGCCCCGATACGAGAAGTTCAGGATAAGGAGGTCGCCGCCGGGCTTGAGAACCCGCGCCGCCTCCGTGACATGCGTTTCCGCCAGCTCGGTCCCGCACTGCACGAGATAAGGAAAGGCGTCGACGGCGAGGACAAGATCGAAGACGCCGTCGCGGAAGAGGCACAGATCGCGCCCGGATGTTTGGGCGAAGCTCACACGGCTCAAGCCGGCGCAGCGCCGGCGCGCCGCCGCGATCATCTCCCCGGAGATGTCGATGCCGACATAGCCGCCGACCTGCCCGGCGAGCGCCGCGCCGAAACGGCCGATCCCGCAGCCGAGATCGAGCACGTCCCGCTCGCGCCCGATCAGGCCCCAGTCGCGGAGGCGATCCACGACGTCCTCCGTCGCCGCCTTCAGCAGCTCCGGGTTGCCGAGCGCATAGAGCGCGACGCTGCCTTCCGGCGAGGCGCACGCGGCGCGGTCGAAGGCGGCCGCCCAGCGCCGGACGGCGGCATTGGCATCGCCTGGAGCTTCGTCGTGCCGGACATCGTCGAGCACCATTCGGACGGTTCGCCAGGCGCCGGGGTTGCTGCGCAAGAGATCGAGCACCGCCTGCAGATGGCGGATCGCGCTCCCCTCCCCCCGATCGCGTATCCGCTCCAGCAGCCCCGCCACCGCTTGCTCCGCCTCTTCCGGCGCGCGCGATTCCATCAGGAGCTGCATGGCTGCGATGTTGGCCGGCAGCTGCCCGGCCGCGCATCCGCGTAATGCCTGGCGGACAGCCGGCGCGACGGCGCCGATCCAATCGTCCGCACGCTCAGGCACGCGAATCGCGCCCGACGGGGCGCCGGAACGGACGCCGCCGGTTCCAGCGGTCGCTCGCGCCCCACGCATGTTTGTAGGCCTCCGGACCGCGCAGGAAGTGAAAGGTGCGCGCGCCCTCGCCGAAGGCTTGCTCGAGAGCCTGCGCCAGCGAGATCACGCCCGGGCTTTCGAACGCGAAGTCCGGATCAAACCCGGTCAGATAAGCATAGGCGCGCGCCCGATGGGTGAGGCCGTAATGGGCGGCCGCGGCGGCCCCGTCGATGCGCAGCACGAAGCAGCGCGTGAGGCCGGCGGCGGCGAGACGCGGCAAGGCGTCCCGCTGAAAGTCTTGCACTTGATCGTGCGCCAGCACGCCGGCCTCGCCGCGGCTTTGCCAGCGCGCGCCATGCAGGCGGAAGAGGATGTCGAGGAAACCCGGCGCATCGGCGTCCATCGGCTCGATGCGCACCTCGCCCCGCCGCGCCGCGCGGTTGCGGGCAAGGTTGGTGTCGCGGCGCCGACGCGCCGGAACGAAGCGCCAGATGTTCTCGGCGCCGACCGGGAGATCGAGCACGGGACAGGCGCTCTGCGCAGCCGAGACGTCCTCGCAGCCCGCGGGCGTCGGCAAGCCCCAGGCGAGCGCGTCGGGGGCGAGTTCCTCCAGAGACCATTCGTCCCACGCGTCGCCGCCGCGTTCGGCCCCCGTCACGAGGGCCTGTGCTGCGGGGGCCTCGCATCCGGGCGCCACCAGAACGTCGAGATGGTCGCTGACGGAGATGCCGAGCGGCAGCAGGCGGCGCGTCCCGTCTTCGACATAGAACGGGGCGAGACCGACGAGGCGTCCCGCGGCCCGAACGGTTACGACGAACAGCTCGCCGGGATGGAAACAGCGCCACCACGGGATCAGCCAGGCGGGCGACTGGAACGGGGTCGCGGCAGCGACGTGCCGCCACAGCTCCCACCATTCCGCCTCGAGCGCGGCGAACGGTTCCGCCTGACGGATGACCTCCGCGTGCAGCACCGCGCTCACGCGGCGCCCGCGAGAACGGCGGCGCGATGCGGCCGCGCCAGACGCCGGTAAAGAGCGAAGTAGCGCGCCGTCATGCGGTCGAGCGAGAAGCGCTCCGCGGCGACGCGCCGGCACAGAGCCGCGTCGAGACCGCGGGCGAGCCCGATGGCGTCCGCCATGCCGTCGACACTGTCGACGAGAAAGCCCGTGCGGCCGTGCTCGATGATGTCCGGCAAGGCGCCGCGCGGAAAGCCGATCACGGGCGTGCCGCAGGCGAGCGCCTCGCGGGCCACGAGCGAGCTCGTCTCGGGGGCGAGCGAGGGCACGAGAAGGCATCGCGCGGCGGTCAGCAG
>DASQLE010000559.1:0-4186 GCA_035630175.1 Beijerinckiaceae bacterium | reverse complement strand
CAGCGCGGCGTACCAATGCAGCGCTGATGCGCTCGAGGCCGCGTCCGTGATGACGAGCTTGCCCTTCCATCTCGGGTGAAGCAGGTCCTCCCATCGCTTCGGCGCCTGATCGGCCGGAACCAGCTCGGTGTTGTAGGCCATGACGTGCGGCTCGCCGTGCAGCGGGCCGTAGAAATTCGGAAGGACGAATTGCGCCGGATAGTCCGCGAAGACCGGGCTTTGATACGGCAAGAGGAGCTTCTGCTCGGCCCACCTCTTGGCCAGGGTCGGGTTGGTCAGGGCAATGACGGAGCAGCGAACCTGCTTGGCCTTGACTTCCTGCTCGTATTTTTGCGCGAGGTTGTTCGAGCCCGCACGGAAATACTCGACCGCGATCTTGGTCTTTTCCGTGAACAGCTTGGAGAGATCGTTGGTCGGCTCGACCGCGGAGCCGCTATAGAAGATCGCCTTTTCTTGCGCGGCGAGCAGGTCTGGCAGCAGGCCGCTGAAGGCCGCCGCGCCCATGCTCAGCCCGGCGCCCTTTAGAACGCTCCGGCGCGGAAGCGAGCAATGAGTCGCGTGTGTTTGCCTGTCCTGCTCCATGTTGCGTTCCTCCCTTGCGTTTCCTTAAGCCCAGCCGCTTTTTTACTTGCTCGACTTGGGCGTTTTCCTGATCCTGGCACAAGGCTCATTCCCTGTCTTCACCTATTTCTCGTCTCGGCTGCGAGGCGTTACGGCCGATCATCGGATTCCGATTGTGAGCCTTTGACCTAGGTTCGACCGAGCATGTAAAATTCGGCATTGGCTCGCAGATTGCCGACATTGGCGAGGCGATTCGACATGGCGAAGAAAGCCGCGATCGCGGCGATGTCCCAGGCATCCTCGTCGTCGAAGCCGTGCCGCCGCAGGGCTTCGAAGTCGCCCTCTCCGACGGCTTGAGCCTCGAGGGCCACCTTCATGGCGAAGTCCAGCATCGCCTTCTGCCGATCGGTGATGTCGGCTTTGCGGTAGTTGACGGCGATCTGGTCGGCGATCAGCGGATCCTTGGCCCGGATGCGCAGGATCGCCCCGTGCGCGACGACGCAATATTGGCACTGGTTGGCGCCGCTCGTCGCCACGACGATCATCTCGCGCTCGGCCTTCGTGAGATTGCCGGGCTTGTCCATCAGGGCGTCGTGATAGGCGAAGAAGGCGCGGAACTCGTCCGGCCGCCGGGCGAGCACGAGAAACACGTTCGGCACGAAACCCGATTTCTCCTGCACCGCCAGCATGCGCGAGCGGATATCGTCCGGCGCGTCGGCGATCTCGGGAACGGAAAAGCGGCTGATCGGGCGCTGGCTCACATCACACCTCGGCTGTTCGGCCCTTCGACGCCGGCCCACGCGCGCCGGCCGTTGCCGAGATTAGCATAATCGGCTTGAATCGCGGCGAGGAGCGGATTTGCAGCGCTCCCGAGGACCCTCGCCAATGAGCCCGGTGAAGCAGCCGCACGCCGCCAACGAGAACGTCCTGCTCCGCGACGATCGGGACGGGGTCGTCACCCTGACCCTCAACCGGCCGGCCCAGTTCAACGCGCTCTCGGCCGAGATGCTGGCGGCGTTGCAGGCGTCGCTCGACGATCTCGCCGGGGACGAGGGTGTCCGCTGCGTCGTGCTCGCCGCTTCCGGGCGTGCGTTCTGCGCCGGCCATGACCTCAAGGAGATGCGCGCCCATCCGTGCCAGGACGATTACGAGGCGTTGTTCGCCCGGTGCAGCCGGGTCATGCAGAGCATCGTCGGCCTGCCTGTCCCGGTCGTCGCCCGCGTGCAGGGCCTCGCGACGGCGGCCGGCTGTCAGCTCGTCGCGTCCTGCGACCTCGCGGTGGCGGCGGAGAGCGCCCGTTTCGCGGTCTCCGGCATCGATGTCGGCCTGTTTTGCTCGACCCCGGCCGTGGCCCTGTCCCGCAACGTCTCGCCCAAGCACGCCTTCGACATGCTGGTCACCGGGCGCTTCATCTCGGCGGCCGAGGCGCTGTCCTACGGCCTCGTCAGCCGCATGGCCCCGGATGCCGGGCTCGACGAGGCGGTCACGGCGCTGGCGGCGGAGATCTGCTCGAAGAGCCCTGTCGCGGTGCGGACCGGAAAGGCCATGTTCGGCCGTCAGCGCGCCATGAGCCTCAAGGAAGCCTATGCCTTTGCCGGCAACGTCATGGCCGGCAACATGATGGCGGAGGACGCCGCCGAGGGCATCGACGCCTTCATCGCCAAGCGCAAGCCGGTCTGGACGGGGCGCTGAGCGTCGCGCGCCCATCCTTCAGGGCCCGGCGCGCGCCATCTCCCGCAGCCGGAACTTTTGCACCTTGCCGGTGGACGTCTTGGGAATCTCGGCGAACAGGATGGTGCGCGGGCATTTGAACGCGGCGAGATGCTGCCGGCACCAGGCGATCAGCTCGTCCGCCGAGACGGTCTCGCCCGGCTTGAGCTCGACGAAGGCGCACGGCGTCTCGCCCCACTTATCATCGGGCTTCGCCACGACCGCCGCCAGCTGCACGGCGGGATGCTTGAAGAGCGCGTCCTCCACCTCGATCGAGGAGATGTTCTCGCCGCCCGAGATGATGATGTCCTTGGAGCGGTCCTTCAGCTGGATGTAGCCGTCCGGATACTTGACCCCGAGATCGCCGGAACGGAACCAGCCGCCCTCGAAGGCTTTGGCCGTCGCCGCGGGGTTCTTGAGATAGCCCTTCATCACGACATTGCCGCGGAACATGACCTCCCCAAGCGTGGCGCCGTCCGCAGGAACCGGCTGCATGGTGTCCGGATCGCGCACGTCGAGGGCCTCGAGCACCGGATAGCGCACGCCCTGGCGGGCTTTCCGGGCCGCGTAGTCGGCGGCGTCGAGGTTCTCCCAATCCTGGTGCCATTCGTTGACGACGGCCGGGCCGTAACACTCGGTCAGGCCGTAGAGGTGGGTCACGTCGAAACCGGCCTCGCGCATGGCGGCCAGCACCGCCTCCGGCGGCGGCGCGGCCGCCGTGTAGAAGCGCACAATATGCGGCAGCGGCCGCTTCTCGGCGGGCGGAGCGCCGAGCAGCGTCGACATGACGATGGGGGCGCCGCAGAGATGCGTGACGGCATGGTCGGCAAAGGCGTCGTACATCGGCTTCGCCCGCACGGCGCGAAGGCAGACATGGGTGCCCGCGACGATCGACAGCGACCAGGGAAAGCACCAGCCGTTGCAGTGGAACATGGGCAGCGTCCACAGGTAGACCGGATGCTGGCCCATGCTGCCGACGACGATGTTGCCCATCGCGAGCAGGTAGGCGCCGCGATGGTGATAGACGACGCCCTTGGGATCGCCCGTCGTCCCCGAGGTGTAGTTCAGCGCGATGGCGTCCCATTCGTCGCCGGGCATGCTCCAGGCGAAATCCGCATCGCCCTCGTTCAGCAAGGCCTCATACTCGACGGTCCCCAAGCGCTCGCCGGAGCCGGTAAATTCCGGATCGTCGTAGTCGATGACGAGCGGTCTGACTGCGACCTGCCCAAGCGCCGCCTTCACGACGGGCGAGAACTCCCGGTCCGTGATCAGCACCTTCGCGCCGCTGTGGTCGAGGGAGAAGGCGATCACCCGGGCGTCGAGGCGGGTGTTCAGGGTGTTGAGCACCGCACCCGCCATCGGCACCCCGTAATGGCACTCCAGCATGGCCGGCGTGTTGGGCAGCATGGCCGAGACCGTGTCGCCGCGCCCGATGCCGCGCCGCGCCAAGGCCGAGGCGAGGCGTCGGGAACGGGCATAGAAATCGCTGTAGTTGCGCCGCAGCGCGCCGTGGATGATGGCAGTCCGGTCAGGATGCACGCCGGCCGCCCGCTCCAGGAAGGTCAGGGGCGTCAGCGGCTGGAAATTGGCCGGGTTCTTGTCGAGGTTCGTGTCGTAGACGGTGGCGGTCACGGCGGCCTCTCCAGCGCTTGCCGGAGCCAGGGCTCGCATCTCCGGCAGAGAGGAGATTGCCAAACGTAACGGCGCGAGGAAAGTGGCTGCTCGGCCGGAGCTATAGGCGGAGAGCCGAGGATCTCAGGACACGAAAGCGCCCTCTACGGCCCGAGGTCCTCGGGTCCCCACTTCGCTCCGCCCGAGGACGACGCTTACGGTGCGAGGATGACGTCCCCTAGTTCTTGAGGTCGTCCGGCACCTTGCCGCCGTTCTCGGCCAGCTTGCGCATGACCTGCTTGTG
>DASQLE010000558.1:0-3965 GCA_035630175.1 Beijerinckiaceae bacterium | reverse complement strand
GCGCAGCGGCGCGCGCACCGCCGGCAGCGCCAAGGAGCTCGTCGCCAGCGTCGCCCAGGCGGCGGTCGGTGCGGTCGGCGACGTCATGCTCGACACCGCCGAGAAGCTTCTTCCAGGCGGGAAAGGCAAGAGCCCGAGCAGCCCGAGCACGAGCACGAGCAGTCCGAGCCCGAGCAGTCAGAGCCCGAGCGGTCAGCGCCCGACCAGCCACAGCTCGGGCAGCCCGAGCCCGAGTGCGAGCAGCCCGAGCCCAAGCGGTCAGCGCCCGACCAGCCCGAGCACAGGCAACCCGAGCGCGAGCGGCCAGAGCCCAAGCGGTCAGCGCCCGGGCGGCCCGAATCCAAGCAGCCAGAGCCCCGGCGGTCAGAGCTCGAGCAGCGGAAGCCCAAGCAGTCGCGAAGGTCTTTCCGGCCAGAGCCCGCGCAGCGAGCCCTATCGCGGCGACAGCGGCCCGGGCAGCGCGCGCACGGAAGGCGGGCAGCGCGGCCAATCCGGCCCGCGCGGGCAACCCTCGCAAGGCGGTCAAGGCGGGCGTGATGAGGACGATGACGCCAAGACCCGCACTCCGAGCACGGGAACCGGCCCGGTCGTGTGACCGCCGCCTCCCCTGCCCTCTCCTGAGCAGGCCGTCCGAAGGGCGGCCTGTCCTGTTTTGCGGCCCCTGAGCCCGGCAGGAGGCGTTTTCCGGCCGATTCACTGTTTTGGCCGAAAGCGGTCGCGCGAAGCCTTTGCCGCTGCTAGAGAAATCGCCGGAATTGAGCCATGGCGTGTCTCGCACAATCGGTCGACGGGCTGATCGCGCTCTTCGAGCGCGACGGCTACGTGCGTGTCGAGCCGCCCGTCCTGCAGCCGAGCGACATCTTCATCGACTTGTCTGGCGAGGACATCCGCCGCCGGCTGTTCGTGACGGAGGACGCCGACGGTCACGAATTGTGCTTGCGCCCCGATTACACCATCCCGGTCTGTCGCCGGCACCTCGCCGCGGGCAGCGGCACACCGGCCGGCTACAGCTATCTCGGGCCGGTCTTCCGCTTGCGCGCGGGCGAGACCGGCGAGTTCCTGCAGGCCGGCGTCGAGTCGATCGGCCGTCTCGACCGCGGCGCCGCCGACGCCGAGATCCTCGGCCTCGCCATCGAGGGCCTCCGCCAGATCGGGCTCGCGGCGCCGGCCGTGAAGCTCGGCGACATGGGTCTTCTCGGCGCGTTGCTCAACGCGCTCGGCTTGGCGCCGGCGGCCAAACGGCGGGTGCTGCGCGCGATCGCATCCGGGCGTGGGCTCGACGGGCTCGTCGAGCCCGACAACGGGCCCGGGCTCACCGACCATGCCGGGCTGCTGGCCGCCATCGAAGGACAGGACCCCCGCGCCGTGCGCGCCTTTGTCGAGGACGTCATCGCCATCGCCGGCATCTCGCGCGTCGGCGGCCGCAGCGCCGGGGAGATCGCCGAGCGCTTCCTCGCGCGCGCCGCCAATCCCTCGGGCGCCCTGCCGGACGAGATGCGCGCCGTGCTGCGCCGTTACCTCGCCATCGCCGGCGATCCGGATGCCGCCGCCGCCGTCGCCCGCACCCTCGCCCGCGATGCCGGCCTCGACCTCGCCGCCGCGCTCGATGCCTTCGAGGAGCGCACCGGCTTCATGGCCGCGGCAGGGCTCGACGTATCGGGCTTTGATTTCGCTGCCGATTTCGCCCGCAACCTCGATTACTACACGGGTTTCATCTTCGAGATCCGCGACGCGCGGCGCCCGGACGATCCGCTCGTTGTCGGCGGCGGCCGCTACGACCGCCTGCTGCAGCATCTCGGCGCGCCCGAGCCGATCCCGGCCGTCGGCTGCTCGGTCTGGCTCGACCGCGTCAATCCCGGAGCGGCGCCATGACCGACGGGCCGCTCGTCATCGCCGTCCCGTCGAAAGGGCGGCTGCAGGACAACGCCGCCGCCTTTTTCGCCCGCGCCGGCCTGCCGCTGACGCAGGCACGCGGCCTGCGCGATTATCGCGCCGCGCTCGGCGGCGTCGCGGACGTCGAGGTGCTGTTCCTGTCGGCGGCCGAGATCGTCGCGCAGCTGGCCCGCGGCGGCGCCCATCTCGGCATCAGCGGCGAGGACCTCGTGCGTGAGGAGATCGCCGATGCGGACAGCGTCGTCGAGCTCCTGGCGCCGCTCGGCTTCGGCCACGCCAACGTCGTCGTCGCCGTGCCGCAGGCCTGGATCGACGTGCGCACGATGGCCGATCTCGACGAGGTCGCGGTCGACCTGCGCGCCCGCCACGGGCGCAAGATGCGAGTCGCGACCAAGTATGGCAATCTGACCCGCCGCTTCTTCGCCGAGCGCGGCGTCGCCGATTACCGCATCGTCGAGAGCCTCGGCGCCACCGAGGGCGCGCCGGCTTCCGGCGCCGCCGAGCTCATCGTCGACATCACGACGACCGGCGCGACGCTCGCCGCCAATGCGCTGCGCGTCCTCGACGACGGCACCATCCTGCGCTCGGAGGCCAATCTCGTCGCCTCGCTCGAAGCCCGGTGGGGCGCGCGGGCAAAGAGCGCGGCCGCAACCGTGCTCGCCCGCATCGCCGGCGAGGAGGCGGCGCGCACGACGCGCGAGATCCGCGCCACCATCGCCGCACCGGGCGGCGACCTCGACGCGCTCGCCGCGCGTCTTGAGGCGCGACGGCCGCCCGGGCGGAGCGACGGCGGCGAGCTCGTCCTGCACTGCCCGGCGACGCGCGTCTTCGCGCTCGTCGACGAGCTCCTTGCGCGCGGCGCCGAGGACGTCACCGTGCGCACCCTCGACTACGTGTTCCGCGCGACCAATCCTCTCGGCGAGCGTCTGTTCAAGCGTCTCGTGTGAAGCGCGCTCGTATGCCCGTTGCCCTCCCCCGCCCCCGCACTTATGGTCCGGGCGTTTCACGCCGAAGCACCATGCGACGAGCGGATGGCACCTCTCCGGGGACACCCCCGCTCGGCGGCTTGGAATCAAGCACGGTTGGAATCAAGCACGGTGACACGTTCGATCGATTCGATCGCAACGTCTGGTGATTGAGGGAGAGATACGAATGAGCCTGCTCCGTCTGGCGGCGCTGCTGGTATGCGCCGCCGCGATGATCGCGCCCGCCGCGGCACAGGCGCCGACTGCCCAGGCGCCCGCCGCCCCGGCGCCCGCCGGCCAGGGATCTGCCAAGCCCGGGCAGGCGCAGAAGCCCGCCGGCGGGCAGCGCGAGAAGCAGTTCCCGGTCCCGTCCAACTGGACGGCGGTCAGCCTCAACGGCAAACCTTTCGGCGGCCGCGACCGGCCGACCTTCAGTCTCGACCAGCAATACCGCGCCAAAGGGTTCGGCGGCTGCAACACCTATTCGGCGACATCGTATCCGCTGCGCGAGCAGCGCCTTGCCGTGGGCCCGTTCGCCCTCACCAAGAAGCAATGCGACAAGGAGGTCATGGAGACGGAGCGCGCCTTTCTGGTCGCCCTGCGCACCTCCATGCAATGGGATTTCGACGGCTCGACGCTGGTGGTGAAGACGCAGTCCGGCGATTTACGCTTCGAGCGCTCGATCTGACGAACCGATCCCGACGCCCGCGGCCGACGCGCTATTTGTTGATGCGGCCGAGCGTCTCGGCCACCCGCGTCACCACGTCCTTCGGCGTCTTGTAGATCTCGGCGATGACCTGCGCCAGCCTGTCGCCCGGGATGGGATCGACGGCGAGGCGCTGCTTCTTGGTCTCCTCGACGAAGTCCGGGTCCTGCATCGTCGCCAGGAAGGCACGTCGCAGCTCTTGCACCCGGTCATTCGGCACGTCGGGCGGGGCGACGAAGGGCCGGCCTAGGGCGACGCGTGCGAGGAAGAGCTCGAGGGCCCTGCGCTCGGTCTCGCTTTTCGCAAGCTCGAGCGCCAGCGGCATGTCGCCGGGAATGCTCGGATCTTTCTCCAGGGCGGCTTGGAACAGGATGGTGATCTGGCCCTCGCGCGCCAAGCGC
>DASQLE010000557.1:0-8926 GCA_035630175.1 Beijerinckiaceae bacterium | reverse complement strand
GACGCGCACGCAGATCATGTCGGCAAGGACCTGCGCGAAGCTCGTCTCGTGGCCCTGGCCGCTCGGCTGCGTGCCGATCACCATGTCGACCCGGCCGTCCGGCGTCACTGTGATCTCGGCGCGCTCCTTCGGCGAGCCGATCGAGGACTCGACATAGTGCCCCATGCCGAGGCCGAGCAGCTTGCCGCGCGAAGCGGCCTCGCGTTTGCGCGCCGGGAAGCCGTCCCAATCGGCGAGGCGCATGACGGCGTCCATGTTGGCCTCATAGGTGCCGCTGTCGTAGACCATGCCGACCGCGTTGGTGTAGGGCATGGCCTCGGGCCGGACGAAGTTCGTGCGGCGCAGCTCGACGCGGTCGAAGCCAAGCTCGCGGGCGGCGGTGTCGACGAGGCGCTCGATGGCATAGTTGACTTCCGGCCGTCCCGAGCTGCGGTAGGCCTGCGTCATCATCGTGTTGGTGAAGACCGCGCGCGCCCTCAAGGTTGCAGCCGGGATGTCGTAGGATCCGGTGATGAGGCCGGCGCCCTTGCTGAGCGGCGAGAGCGAGACGCAGCGCGCGCCGACATTCGAGATGTTGTCCGCCCGCAGGGCGAGGAAGCGCCCCCCGCGATCGAGCGCCAGCTCGACGGACGTGACGAGGTCGCGGCCCTGATAATCGCTGAGAAAGGTCTCCGAGCGGGTCGCCGTGTATTTCACCGGCCGCCCGATCTTGCGCGACGCCCACAGGACGAGGCCATATTCGACGTAAGGCCGGTTCTTCGAGCCGAAATTGCCGCCGACGTCGTAGGATTGCACGCGCAGCTGGCTTGGCGCCACGCCGAGAACGTAGGCGAGCTCGTGCTTCTGGCGCACGGCGCCGCCGCTGCCGGCATGGAGCGCATAGCGCCCGCTATCCGGGTCGAAAACACCGAGGGCGGCGCGGGGCTCCATGGTCACGGCCGTGACGCGGCCGATGTGGAAATCCATCTTGACGACGTGGTCCGCCGCCGCGAAGGCTCGGTCGGTCGCCTCGGCGTCTCCGAACATCGTATCGATGAAGCAATTGCCGGGCACCTCGTCCCACACGGCCGGAGCGCCGGGCTCGAGGGCTGCGCGGGCATCGGTGACGAAGGGAAGCTCGTCGTAGTCGATCTGCACGGTCTCGGCCGCGTCGAGGGCTTGCTCCTCCGTTTCCGCGACGACCATGACGACAGCCTCGCCGACGTGGCGCGCCTTGTCGGCCGGCAGAAGCATGTGCGGCCCGAGGAAGCCCCCTTTGCCGCTCGGCGGCTTCAGCTTCATGTCGTATTTCGTTTTCGGCACCGGCTCGTGCGGGATCGGGTTGAGGCCGTCGGCGATGCAGTCTTGGCCGGTGAACACGCCGAGCACGCCCGGCAAGGCGCGCGCGGCGGCGTCGTCGATGGCGCGGATGCGGGCATGCGGGTGAGGGCAGCGCACCATCACCGCATAGGCCTGCCCCTCCAGGCTGAAATCGTCGGTGAAGCGCCCCTTGCCGGTCAGGAGGCGCAGATCCTCCTTGCGGCGCAGCGGCTGGCCGATGGCCTTGAACTCGGAGGCGTCGAGCTGCTTCATGACGTGCCTATCGTGCCTATACACCTCTTCGCGCAGGCGGGGAGAGGGCAGCATCGGCGAACCGGCCGGTGCTGCGAACCCGCAGGGCGAGGTGAGGGCGCTTACCCGGCGGGAGCATCCTCCGAGCCCCCCTCGCTCCGCTTGCCTTGCCGCGAAGCCCTCTCCCCGCAAGCGGGCGAGGAGATGCGTGCGGACTTTGTGCTCCGCTATAGGATATCCTATAGGGCGGCAACGGCCGCCGCGGCCGCCTCCCGCCCCCAATGCAGGTGTTGATGAGACAATCGAACCGCCTGGAAGTGCCCGTCGATCTTCAGGAGCATGTCGCGCGCCTCGAGGAGCGCGGCCTGCTCGTGCGGGTCGAGCGGCCGATCAACAAGGACACCGAGCTGCATCCGCTCGTGCGCTGGCAGTTCGTCGGCGGCTTTCCCGAGGAGGCGCGGCGGGCCTTCCTGTTCACCAATGTGGTCGGGTCCGGCGGCGAGCGCTACGACATCCCGGTGGTGGTCGGCGCGCTCGCGGCCACCAGCGAGATCTATGCCCTCGGCATGGGCGTGGCGGTGGAGGAGCTCGGCGACATCTGGATGAAGGCGATCGACAACCCGATCCCGCCGGAATTCGTCGAGAACGCGCCGTGCCAGGAGGTCGTCATGACGGGCGAGGACCTGACGCGGCCGGGCGGCGGCCTCGCAACGCTGCCGGTACCGATCTCGACGCCCGGTTTCGACGCCGCCCCGTACCTCACCGCCACCGTCTGCGTGACCAAGGATCCGGAAACGGGCGTGCGCAACATGGGCACCTACCGGGCCGGCCTCAAGGCAACGGACCGGCTCGGCGTGCGCATGGCGGCGCGGCTCGGCGGCGCCGGGGGCTACCTGCATTGGCGCAAATACCAGAAGCTCGGGCAGCCGATGCCGTGCGCCATCGTCGTCGGCTGCGCGCCCGTCGTCGCCTTCACCGGCCCGCAGAAGCTCGCCGTCGACCAGGATGAGATGGCGGTCGCCGGCGGTCTTGCCGGACGCCCGATGCGCGTCACCCGCGCCAAGACGGTCGACCTCGAGATCCCGGCCGACGCCGAGATCGTCGTCGAGGGCTTGATCGACACCGAGCTGCTCGAGCCCGAAGGACCGTTCGGCGAGAGCCACGGCCACGTCGCGCTCGAGGATTTCAACATGTCGATGCGCGTGACGGCGATCACGCGCAAGCGCAAGGCGCTGTTCACCTCGATCATCAGCGAGGTGACGCCGTCGGAATCGAGCATCCTGAAGAAATCGGCCTACGAGGCGCTGTTCCTGTCGCACCTCAAGGGCCATCTCGACGTGCGCGGCATCAAGCGCGTCGTCATGCACGAGCCGCTTACCAACCTGCGGCCGGTGCTGTTCCTGCAATTCGCGGGAGGCGCGCCGCAAACGGAGGTGTGGCGCGGCCTGCAAGGCGCCGCCTCGCTGCAGGCGCAATGCGGCAAGATCGTCATCGCCGTCTCCGAGGACATCGATCCGGCCAATACCGACGCGGTGTTCTGGTCGCTCGCCTACCGCTCCAATCCCGCCGACGACGTGCTGGTAGTGCCCTACAAATCGGGCGGCCACGGGCCGAAATCCGGCGGCGGTCCCGGGTCGGCGCTCCTCATCGACGCGACCTTGAAGCAGTCGATGCCCCCGCTGGCCCTGCCGGCGCGGCCGTATATGGAGAATGCGCGCCGGATCTGGGAGGAGCTCGGCCTGCCGCGCCTCAGCGTGCAGGCGCCCTGGCACGGCTACAGCCTTGGCGATTGGAGCCCGGACTGGCAGGATTTCGCCGACAACGCCGCCAAGGGCGACTGGCGGGCGAATGGCGCGAACACCTTTGCGCGCAGGCGCGGCGGGCTCATCCCCGAGACGCCCGTGCGCAACGTCGAAGGCAAGAAACCGTAAAAAACACCACAGGGAGAGACCACCATGATGTCGACACGTCGAACGCTGCTCGCGGCGTCCATGGCAATTGCGACGGCGCTCGCCGGCTGCCTGCCCGCATCGGCGCAAGGCGCCGAGCCGTTCTACAAAGGCAAGACGCTGCGCATCATGCTCGGCCACCCGCCCGGCGGCTCCTACGACCTCTACGCCCGGCTCGCCGCCGATTTCATGGGCAAGCACCTTCCGGGCAACCCCACCATCATCGTCGAGCACCGGCCCGGCGGCGGCGGCGTCGTGGCGACCCAGTTCTTCTTCCACCAGGCGCCGAAGGACGGCTCGGTGATGGGCCTGTTTCCGGAGACTATCGCCCACACGCAGCTCCTCGAGCCCGAGGTCGGCAAGTGGAACGTGCAGGAGATGGCCTATATCGGCTCCTTCGCGCCGGTGAATCCCGCCTTCGTGGTGCGCAAGGGGGCGCCGGCTACGAATCCGGAGGAGATGCGCAAGACCCCGGTCGTGGCGGGCTGCACGGGACACAACTCACAGAGCTATCAATATCCGGCCATGCTCAATGCGCTCGCCGGCTTCAAGTTCAAGATCGTGTGCGGCTACAAGGGATCGGCCGATTCCGTGCTCGCCATGGAGCGCGGCGAGGTCGATCTCGTGTCCTCGGCCTGGAATTCCTGGCGGGCGACGCATCGCGACGAGATCGCCAAGGGCAACTTCATCCCCGTCATCCAGGGCGGTCTCAAGCGCAACCGGGAACTCGGCAACGTGCCGCTGATGCAGGAGCTGGTCGAGGACGCGAAGGTGAAGCAGGTGCTGGAATTCGCCTCGGCCGGCGCGTCCATCGGCCGAGCGCTGATCGCGCCGCCGGGCGTTCCGGCCGACCGGCTCGCCGCCTTGCGCGGCGCGTTCGACAAGATGGTGCAGGATCCGGACTTCATCGCCGCCGCCGAGAAGCGCGGGGCCGAGCTCGATCCAACCGGCGGCGCGGAGGTGCAGGCCTTCATCAAGCCGATCTTCGACGCCCCGAAGGAGATCGTCGAGATCGCCAAGAAGGCGGTCGACTAGCGACGGGCGACGCGATGCCGAGCGTCTCGCTGACGGTCAACAATCAACCGGTAACGGTCGCGGTCGAGGGCCGCACGCTGCTCGTCAAGCTCCTGCGCGAGCAGCTCCGGCTGACCGGCACGCATGTCGGCTGCGACACGACGCAATGCGGCGCCTGCACGGTGCTGATGAACGGCGACGCCGTGAAGTCCTGCACCGTGCTGGCCGTGCAGGCGGACGGAGCCGAGATCGTCACGGTCGAAGGCGTCGGCAGCGAGACCGACCTGCATCCCGTCCAGGAAGCCTTCCGCGACAAACACGCCCTGCAATGCGGCTTCTGCACGCCCGGCATGGTCATGAACGCCATCGACCTCCTCAACAAGAATCCGGACCCGTCGGAGAGCGAGATCCGGCATTGGCTGGAGGGCAACCTGTGCCGCTGCACCGGCTATCACAACATCGTCGAGGCGGTGCGCGCCGCAGCCGAAAACATGGCCTCTAGCCGCTGACAAAGCCGAGGAAAACTGCGGAAACGAGATGTACGCGTTTGATTATCGAAGAGCGGCCTCGGTCGACGAGGCGCGGCGCCTGCTTGGACAAGGCGGGGAGGGCAAACTGCTCGCCGGCGGCATGACGCTGATCCCGACGCTCAAGCAGCGTCTCGCCGCTCCCTCGCATGTGGTCGATCTCGGTCGCATCGACGCGCTCCAGGGCATCGCCGTCACCGACGAGGCCGTGACCGTCAAGGCGATGACGACCCACGCCGCTGTCGCCGCTTCGGACGCGGTGCAGGCCGCCATTCCGGCTCTCGCGACGCTGGCGGGCGGCATCGGCGACCAGCAGGTCCGGCATCGCGGCACCATCGGCGGCTCAGTGGCCAACAACGATCCGGCCGCCGATTATCCAGCCGCCTGCGTCGGCCTCGGCGCCACGATCGTGACGGACCGGCGCGAGATCGCGGCCGACGATTTCTTCCGCGGGTTGTTCCAGACCGCGCTCGAAGCCGACGAGATCATCACCGCCATCCGCTTTCCGCGGCCGGAGGCGGCGGCTTACATGAAATTTCCCAATCCGGCCTCGCGCTACGCCATCGTCGGGGTGTTCGTCGCGCGCGGGTCTCAGGGCGTCCGCGTCGCCGTCACGGGCGCGAGCGAGAGCGGAATCTTCAGGGCCGTCGAGATGGAGCGCGCCCTCGCGGCCGGTTTTTCCGAAGCCGCCCTGGACGCGGTTTCGATCCCGCCGGACGGCTTGTTCGGCGATCTGCACGGCACGCCCGCCTATCGCGCCCACCTCATCGGCGTCATGGCTAAGCGCGCGGTCGCGGCCTGCGCGCGCAAAGAATAGGGAGGATCACATGAAGACGACACCATTCGCCCGCACGGCCCTGGCCGCGGCCGCGCTCCTGGCGGCGAACGCGCCGAGCGCGTCGTCGGCGCAAGACGCCGCTGGCTTCTTCGCCGGCAAGACCGTCACGGTCAATATCGGCTCCTCGACCGGCGGCGGCCTCGACACCTACGGCCGGCTCGTCACCCGGCATCTCGGCAAGCACATCCCCGGCCATCCGACGATCGTTCCGTCGAACGTGCCGGGAGCCGGCGGCAACATCGTCGCCGCGCGTCTCTACAACGTCGCCCCGAAGGACGGCACGCACATCGCCGTGACCTTCCCGAGCGTGCTGGTCGAGCCGCTGCTCAGCGAGACCGGGCGCAAGGACTTCGACGCCAACAAGTTCAACTATATCGGCAACGCCCATGCCGAGGTGCTCGTCTGCGTGCTGCGCAACGACGCGCCCGCGCAGAAGCCCGAGGACCTGCTCAAGACGGAGGTGCTGATCGGCGCCACCGCGCCCGGCAGCACCACCGCCGACTTCCCGGCCATGACCAACGGGGTCCTCGGCACGAAGATGAAGGTCATCACCGGCTACAAGGGCTCGCGCGAGGTGACGCTCGCCGTCGAGAAGGGCGAGGTGCAGGGCATCTGCGGGCTCGGCTGGTCGACCGTGAAGGTGCAGAACCCGGACATCCTCGCCGGCAAGTCCTACGCCCGCGTCTTCGCCCAGGAGGACATGGACGGGCATTCCGAGCTCAACAAGCTCGGCGTGCCGCTCATGATCTCCCTCGCCAAGAGCGACGAGGATCGCCAGGCCATGCAGATGTTCTACGCCCAGAACGCCTTCGCCCGCCCCTTCATCCTGCCGCCCGGCGTGCCTGCCGACCGCATCGCCGTGCTGCGCCAGGCGTTCGAGGCGACCATGAAGGACCCGGAACTCCTGGCCGAGGCCGAGAAGATGCGCATCGATGTCGAGTGGAGCACGGGCGAGGCAGTGCAAGCCCTCGTCGCCAAGATGTACGAGACGCCCCCGGCCGTGATCGAGCGGGTCAAGAAGGCGATCGGGCGGAACAAGTAGCCGCCCTGCTCTGCGGGGGCGATCGCTTATTGCGCCTAGAGGGTGGAGCCCTTTCGACCTTTCTCCTCCCGGACCAGCTCTTCCAAGAGCTGGTGAGCGAGGTTGTCATGCGCCATCCGCTCCGCAATCGGGGCGGCCTTACTGCCGTAGGTCGTCTTCACGGTCAGCATCTTGCGGTCGACGGTGAAGGTCCCCGCATAGGTCCTTCCGTCGATCTTGACGTGTACTGAACGGCCCGACATGGCGAACCTCCCTCGGCTGGCCCGACCGGGCAGCCCGCTGCACGCTACCGTAGCGAAGCGACGATCTCGCGATAGGCGGCCTCGGGAAAGGCCTTCAACGTGCGGGTGCGCACGTTGCCCAGCATTCCGAGTTGAAGATTGAACCTCGCCGCGACCGCATCGTCGGGCGCGTCGTAGACGGCGACCAGATCGTAGTCGCCCATGGTCAGGTAGAACGACTGGAAGCTGCCGCCCATATCGGTGAGCACCTTCTTCGCCGCGTCGAAGCGGCGTGCCGATTCCTTGACGCCGCGGATTCCTTGATCGGTCCAGCTTGCGAGCATGATGTAGGTGGTCATCGCGCAACTCCTCCCTGGCAGGGCAGCAGGCGCTTCACGCGCCGCTGCGCGGTTTAAGGCGGGCCGGCTGCCGCCCGAGCTGTCTTGTCATGCCTGATCGGCGGGCCGGCTCGGCGGGGCGAAAGAGCCGGAACGCCCTTCATGGTTATGCCTCCCGCGTCGATCGGCGGGCGCTGCTCGCGCTAGTCGGTGTCCGAATATTGATGCGTGGGTGGAGGTTGCGACGGCGTAGCGGGCGGCGCCCTGCGGCCGGCGAGCTTATCGGCGGCTTTCCTGATGGCGGCCATGACCCGCTGGGCCGCCCCGGCGATCGGGTTCTTCATGCGGCGCGCTCCCGGACCTGAGACGCAGGCCGAGATCATACATCATCGAACGCTTGGCCGGAAGATGGCTCCCTCGCTTCGGCGCCGTCCGCATCCGGTTGTCGAGCGGGGCCGACAGGCATACGATCAGGGTTCGACAAAGCAGCCGCGTATCCGAGGGACGACGGCTCCGAGACGGTGTCGCGGCCCGCAAGGTTCTCGCGAAAGGAGGCCGTCATGATTGCGCCGACAATCCAGAAATACCTGACGGACAACAACATTTCCTACGATCTGGTGCCGCATCAGCGGACCTTGTCGTCGCTGCGCACGGCGGAGGCGTGTCACATCCCCGGGGACCGGCTCGCCAAGGGCGTGATGCTGCGGGATCATGGCAGCCATCGTCGCTATTGGCTCGCCGTCGTGCCCGCCTCGCGCCAGCTCCGGCTGGGGGACCTCGGGATGCAGCTGGGCCAGGACGTGGAACTGGCGAGCGAGCACGAGATCGAGCAGGTCTTCGCCGATTGCGACCGCGGGGCCGTTCCGGCGGCCGGCGCCTGCTACGGGCTCGAGGTCATCGTCGACGACGAGCTCGCCCGGCAGGGCGAGCTCTATTTCGAAGGCGGCGACCATGCCACCCTCGTCCACATGAACCGGGACGAGTTCGCCCGCCTCAACGCGGCGGCGAGGCACGGCTCGTTCACGGCCCCTGCTCACGAGCAGCGGGCGACGATGTAGCAATCCCGACCGGATTGCGTCGTGTCTTCGCGCGCTCGGTTGCGTGAGCGACCCCTCACGGGCGTTGGCAACCGATTTGCTTGGGAGCAGAGTTGGCCGGGCTGAGCGGCAAGCCGGCTCAGGGGAGATCTGTCTCATGTGCGCAGGCGACGATCGCAATTGCCCGCAGTTCGACCTCCATCGCCAGAAGCTGCTCGACGATCTGGGCAGCGAGCGGCGGGGCTTCTTGAAGGGCGCCTTCGTGAGCGCCGCCGGCGCAGCGGCTCTGACCGGCGGCACATCGCTAGTCGCGCCGGCGGCCGCCCAGACCGCTGCGGCCCGGCAGGGAAAGCCGAGCCACCATTCCCTGCCGGTGACGGCGGAGACGGTGCATTGGGGCTATTTCAGC
>DASQLE010000556.1:0-2298 GCA_035630175.1 Beijerinckiaceae bacterium | reverse complement strand
GCGGGCGGGTCCGGCGAGCGCCTCAAGGGGCTTGAAAGGAACGTCCGAACTGAAGCGGTCGCCGCGCCCGCATTGCTTGCAGATGGAGCGGAACAGGTATTCCCGCTGCCGCAGGCGACGGTCGAGCGCCTCCTCCGGCGTTTCGGCCGGCGTTTCGGCCAAGACCCCCGACGGGCGCACCTCGAACTCGAGCGGAGAGGACATCTCCTCGGCGGCGGCGCGTACAGGCAGGCTGCCGGCAAGGCCTGCCGCCAGCCAGACGAGCGCCGCGCAGGCGCTTCGAAGTCCGTCTCGGCCGCCCCTGCGCCGATGATCGATTTGATGCAAAGGTCCCTCGGCCGAATCAGGTGCGGCAGCGCGCAAGGCCTAATCGATCAGCGGGAGGCGTCCAACCCTAGGGCAGCGGCGCCGCGAGAGACTTCAGGGCTGGAACGTCGAAGGGCTCGCGAACCATCGTTCCGTCGGAGAACAGCGTCGTCTTGATGCCGGACTGGAAATCGAGGGAGACCGAGTGCGGCTCCGGCCCCGGACGCGGCGCCTCGGTCGGCGCGACGCTGCCGGTGGTCAGCGCATTGACGCGGGCCTGCAGGGCCTGACGCAGCTTGTCGAGGCGCTCGCCCTCCGATCCCGCCGCCGCGGCAGCGCCGGCTGCGACCGGAGCGATGACCGAGATCGGCGCGGTCGATGCGCCGGCCGGCGCCGCGCGCACCGGGACGGTCGCCGTCCTGCTCGCCGGCGCGCGAGGCGCCCCGCCCGTGTCCTGTTCCGGGCTGCTCGTCCGGGCAGCGCTGCGCTTCGGAAAACGCCCGTTGATCCAGCGGCCGTTGACGCGCTTCTTGGTGTAGTAGTCCTTGGCGTCGGCCGGGCCGGCGCCGGTCAGGCGCAGGCCGTCCGTCGCATCGACGCGAAAACCGGCCGCAATCGCCGCAACCAACCCGACTTGGAGCAAGATGTTACGCCGCATACACAATTCCTCGGACTGAAGCCCAACACGAATGGCGACTGCACGAGGTCATCGTCAGTCGCACGATCAGCGCACGTTATCCCAGATCGCACTGGTGGGCTCAACCCCGTCTCCGCCAAGGTTAATCCGGGACCCCGAAGCACGGCACGCTCCGTGAGCGCGGCCGGCGCGCACATCGGAGCTGCCGCAACGCTCCTGCGGCAACGCGACGTCGTCCGGCGGCGCTGCCGGCCTCGGGTCCCCACCGGTTTTTGCTGGCACGGCAAAGCCTTACGCGGGCTGCCGTATTTCTTGACACCCCACAGGCCAAAAACTATGGTGCGCCGGCTTTTGGGGGGCGTCCACACCCGCCTTCGCTCTCGAAACGCTGAGTGTCGCCATGAACGGCAACGATGCGCGAGACGGGCGTGAGGCGGGATCGCGGGCGTCGTCCGACGGCGATCTCTCCGCGAGGCTCAGGCAACTCGAAACGCAGCTCGACCGGAAGCGGCCTGCCGCACCGGCTCGGGACGGCCGTTTCGAGGAACCGCGCTCCAATCCCTCGGCGCTCGGTCGCGCTTTCCGCATGTCGACGGAGTTCGTGGCCGGCGTCATCGCGGGCGGCGGCCTGGGCTGGCTGTCCGACCGTTGGCTGGGGACTTCTCCCTGGGGCCTCATCGTCTTCCTGATGCTCGGCTTCGTGGCCGGCATCTACAACGTGATGCGCGCGTCCGGCTTCATGACGCGCTCGTCAGGGTAACGGCAAAGGATGTGACGGCGATGGCCGTGCAGATGGATCCGATCCACCAGTTCGAGTTGAAGCCCATCTTCACCTTAGGCCGGATCGGCAACACCGAGATCGTCTTCACCCAGGCATCGCTCTACATGCTGGCGGCGGTGGCGCTGATCACGCTGCTCACGTATCTGGCGACGCGCCGCAACGCCCTGGTGCCGGGCCGCATCCAGTCGTTCGTCGAGATGAGCTACGAGTTCATCGCCTCGACCGTGCGCAGCTCGGCGGGCGAGGAAGGCATGCGCTTCTTCCCGTTCGTGTTCTCGCTCTTCATGTTCATCCTCATCCTGAACCTGTTCGGGATGATCCCGTACGCCTTCACGGTGACGAGCCACATCATCATCACCTTCGCGCTCGCCGCGCTCGTGATCGGCACGGTCATCGTCTACGGCTTCATGAAGCACGGCACCCATTTCCTGCGCCTGTTCGTGCCGTCGGACGTGCCGGCCTGGCTTCTGCCGCTGATGGTCGCGATCGAGATCATCTCGTTCGTCTCGCGGCCGATCAGCCTGTCGGTGCGCCTCTTCGCCAACATGCTGGCCGGGCACATTGCGCTCAAGAT
>DASQLE010000555.1:0-2404 GCA_035630175.1 Beijerinckiaceae bacterium | reverse complement strand
CGCCATTCCCTACCAGGTGAACAAGGCGCGGTTGATCGAACGAATCGCCGACCTGGTGCGCGAGAAAACGCTCGAAGGGATCTCGGACATTCGCGACGAGTCCGACCGCGACGGCATGCGCATCGTCATCGAGATCAAGCGCGATTCGATGGCGGACGTGGTGCTGAACCAGCTCTACCGCTACACGCCGCTCCAGACGAGCTTCGGCGCCAACATGGTGGCGCTCAACGGCGGCCGTCCGGAGGTTCTCAACCTCAAGGACCTGATCCGCGCCTTTGTCGAGTTCCGCGAGGAGGTCGTCAGCCGGCGCACCAAATTCCTGCTCAACAAGGCGCGCGAGCGCGCCCACGTCCTGTGCGGCCTCGCCATCGCGGTCGCCAATATCGACGAGGTGATCCGCCTGATCCGCGCCGCGCCCGACCCGAACACGGCGCGCGAGCAGTTGATGGCGCGCCATTGGCCGGCCGAGGACATCGCGCCGCTCATCGCCCTCGTCGACGACCCGCGCCACCGGGTCGCCGAGGACGGCACCTACCGCTTGTCCGACGCGCAGGCGCGCGCCATCCTCGATCTCCGCCTGCAGCGCCTCACGGCCCTCGGCCGCGACGAGATCGGCGACGAGTTGAAGAAGCTCGCCGAAGAGATCTCCGATTACCTCGAGATCCTGCGCTCGCGCGTGCGCATCCTCGGCATCATCAAGGACGAGCTGACCGCCGTGCGCGAGGCTTTCGCGACGCCGCGCAAGACGCAGATCCTCGACTGGGATGCCGATGTCGAGGACGAGGACCTGATCCAGCGCGAGGACATGGTCGTCACCGTCAGCCACGCCGGCTACATCAAGCGCGTGCCGCTCTCGACCTATCGGGCGCAGCGCCGCGGCGGCAAGGGCCGCTCCGGCATGCAGACCCGCGACGAGGATTTCGTCACCCGCCTGTTCGTGGCCAACACGCACACGCCGGTGCTGTTCTTCTCCTCGCGCGGCCAGGCCTACAAGGAGAAGGTGTGGCGCCTGCCGCTCACCGCCGCCAACGCCCGCGGCAAGGCGCTCGTCAACATGCTGCCGCTGCAGCCGAGCGAGCGCATCACCACCATCATGCCGCTGCCCGAGGACGAGGCCTCTTGGGAGACCCTCGACGTGATGTTCGCGACCGCGAGCGGCAACGTGCGGCGCAACAAGCTATCGGACTTCGTCCAGGTCAACCGGGGCGGCAAGATCGCCATGAAGCTCGACGAGGGCGACCAGATCGTCGACGTGCAGATCTGCACGGAAGGCGACGACGTGCTGCTCACGACCACCAAGGGCCAGTGCATCCGCTTCCCGGTGCCCGACGTGCGCGTCTTCAAGGGCCGCGATTCGACCGGCGTGCGTGGCATCAATCTCGGCAAGGGTGACCGCGTGATCTCGCTCGCTGTCTTGCGCCATATCGACGCCAGCCCTGAGGAGCGCATGACGTTTCTCAAGCGGGCATCCGCGATGCGTCGAGCTCTCGGCATCGAGGCGGCGGAGGAAGCATCCACGAACGAGGCGGGGCTCGTCGATGCGGAGGAGAGCGTCGGCGGCGAGGTCGAGCTCGGCGACAAATACGCCAAGATGGATGAGGCACAGCAATTCATCCTCACGCTGTCCGAGAAGGGTTTCGGCAAGCGCACCTCGTCCTACGAATACCGGATCACGGGACGCGGCGGCAAAGGCATCGTCGCCATGGCGGTGAACGAGCGCAACGGGCCGCTCGTCGGCTCGTTCCCGGTCGGCCACGACGATCAGATCATGCTGATCACCGACGGCGGCCAGACCATCCGCGTGCCGGTCGACGACATCCGCATCGCCGGCCGCTCGACGCAGGGCGTCACCGTGTTCAAGACCGACGGCGAGCGCGTCGTCTCGGTCGAGCATATCGAAGGCGATGACGAGGCGGAGAACGGGGACGGCTGAGCGCCGGCTGGCGCTCAGCGAAACCGGCGAGGGGTAACCCGTGCTCAATCCGGAACTGTTCGTCGCCTTTCTCCTGATCACGGTCGTGCTGATCGTGACGCCCGGGCCCGTCGTGACGCTCGTGATCGCTACCGGCGCCACGCAAGGCGCGCGCGCCGCGCTCGTCACGGTTCTCGGCACGACCATCGGCAACGGCCTTCTGGTCGGCTCCATCGCCTTCGGCTTGAGCTGGCTCCTGAAGAGTTCGGTCCTTGTCTTCGAGATCATCCGTTGGGTCGGCGCCGCCTACCTGATCTGGCTCGGCATCCAGGCCTGGCGCAACGCGGGCCGGCCGTCGGAGCTTCCGCCGCCCCCCGGCAAGGTGCATTTCTGGCGCGGCTTTCTGGTCGCACTCTCCAATCCGAAGACCATCGCGTTCTTCACGGCCTTCCTGCCGCAATTCGTCGACCCTGACCTGCCTGCAGAGTTCCA
>DASQLE010000554.1:0-2065 GCA_035630175.1 Beijerinckiaceae bacterium | reverse complement strand
TGCGCGAAGCGGCCTCCCGGCTCTTCCATCATTCTCATGCATCATCGAGCCGGGCCGCCGATCGCGCCACCCTCGATCTCACCACCGGCTCGGAGCCCAACGGCTCCGGGCCCACAGGTGCTGGCTGTTTGCCATCGCTCTTTGACACCGACCGATCGCCACTCCCTCGACGTCATGGCCGGACTCGTTCCGGCCACCCACGTCTTGCGACCCACCGCGCTGCCAAGACGTGGATCCCCGGATCAAGTCCGGGGATGACGGCGAGGAATTGGGCTTGCGAGCGCTCGACGAGAAGAGCGCAGGAAGCCCTCTCCCCCCTTGTGGGGGAGAGCTGGAGAGGGGGGTGCTGGCGCCATACCTTGATAGGCTATCGCTCACACCCCCCTCCCTGGCCCTCTCCCACAATGAGGGAGGGGAACAGCGCCACACTGGTTACGCGATCCCGGATCGGCTTCGCCGTCCGGGATGACCGTGAATTGCGTGCACCGTCGCGTCTCGCCCCTGGAGACTCTCCGGCGGAGCGCTATGGTTCAAGCGACCTCAAAGACGATTCGATCATGCCCCCACGCAAATCTTCCAGCGAAACTCCTGTCGATCACCTGACGCCCGATGAGGCGCGACTCGAGCACGAGGCGATCGGCGCCGAGATCAAGGACCATGACAGGCGCTATTACGAAGAGGATGCGCCGAGCGTCTCGGATGCCGAATACGATGCCCTGCGCCAACGCTACGAGGCGCTGGAGGACCAGTTTCCCGAGCTGAAATCGCCCGAGAGCCTGACCGAGAAGGTCGGCTCCAAGGTGTCGGAGAAATTCGGCAAGATCCGTCACAAGGTGCCGATGCTCTCGCTCGGCAATGCCTTCGCGGACGAGGAGGTGGAAGAATTCGTCGAACGCATCCGCCGCTTCCTGCAATGGAAGGCCGAGGAGCCGCTCGCCTTCACCGCCGAGCCGAAGATCGACGGCCTGTCGCTCAGCCTGCGCTACGAGAACGGGAAGCTCGTCTCCGCAGCCACCCGCGGTGACGGCGCGGTCGGCGAGGACGTGACCAACAATGCCCGCACGGTTGCCGACATCCCGCATCGGCTCAAGGGTTCGGGCGTTCCCGACATCTTCGAGGTGCGCGGCGAGGTCTATCTCTCGCACGAGGATTTTGCCGCCATCAATTTGCGCCAGGAGGCGGCCGGAAAGGCGCTCTTCGCCAATCCGCGCAACGCCGCGGCCGGCAGCCTGCGCCAGCTCGATGCATCGATCACCGCATCGCGTCCGTTGCGCTTCTTCGCCTATGCCTGGGGCGAGGTCAGCAAGATGCCGGCGACGACCCAACACGGCATGATGGAATGCTTCAAGAGCTTCGGCCTCAAGGTCAATCCGTTGACCCGCCTCTGCACGAGCGTTGCCGAACTGCTCGAGCATTACCACGCCATCGAGACCGACCGCGCCAATCTCGGCTACGACATCGACGGCGTCGTCTACAAGGTCGATTCCTTAAGCCTGCAGCAGCGCCTCGGCTTCGTCTCGCGCTCGCCGCGCTGGGCGCTGGCGCACAAGTTCCCGGCGCAGAAGGCCGTGACCGTGCTCGAAGGCATCGAGATCAATGTGGGACGCACCGGCTCGCTCAATCCCATCGCGCGGCTGAAGCCCGTCACCGTCGGCGGCGTCGTCGTGTCGAACGCGACCCTGCACAACGAGGATTACATCAAGGGCATCGGCGGCAACGGCGAGAAGATCCGGGGCGGCGTCGACATCCGCATCGGCGACACGGTCGTCATCAACCGCGCCGGCGACGTGATCCCGAAGGTGCTCGACGTGGTGCTGGAGAAGCGCCCGCGTGATGCGAAGCCGTATGAATTTCCGGCCACATGCCCGGCCTGCGGCAGCCATGCGGTGCGCGAGGTCAATCCGCGCACGGGCAAGGAGGATGCGGTGCGCCGCTGCACCGGCGGTCTCATCTGCCCGGCGCAGGCTCGCGAGCGCCTGAAGCACTTCGTGTCGCGCAACGCCTTCGACATCGAAGGCTTGGGCATGCAGCGCATCGACGAGTTCTACGAGGAAGGCTTGATCCA
>DASQLE010000553.1:0-7348 GCA_035630175.1 Beijerinckiaceae bacterium | reverse complement strand
AGAACCACCGCTTCTATACGGAGGCGCTCGGCATGCGTCTCGTCAAGAAGACCGTCAACCAGGACGATGTCGGCGCCTACCATCTGTTCTACGCCGACGGTCTCGCGGCGCCGGGCACCGACCTGACCTTTTTCGACTGGCCGGTCGGCCGCGAGCGGCGCGGCACGAGCAGCATCGTGCGCACGGGCTTGCGCGTGGCCGGAGCCGGCACGCTTGCCTGGTGGGGGGAGCGGTTCGTCTCCCTCGGCATGACGCAGGAGGAGATCCGCGAGCGCGACGGCCGGCCGACGCTCGATTTCGAGGATTTTGAAGGCCAGCGCCTCAGCCTCGTCGACGACGGCGGCGACGGGCCGGCGCATCCGTGGCACCGGAGTCCCATTCCGGCCGAGCGCCAGATCCGCGGTCTCGGGCCGATCACGATCAGCGTTCCCGAGCTCGCTCCGACCGAGGCGGTCCTTCGCGACGTCATGGCGATGCGCCGCGTCCGCGACTACGGCGACGCCGGAACGGCCGTTCACGTCTTCGCCATGGCCGAGGGCGGTCCGGCCGCAGAGCTGCACGTGCGCGTCGAGCCGGACCTCGCGCCAGCCGGGCCCGGCGCCGGCGGCGTGCATCACGTCGCCTTCCGCACGCCGAACGAGGATACCTATCTGGCCTGCGCCGACAGGCTGCGCTCCTCACGCGTGCCGTCGAGCGGCCCGATCGACCGGTTCTACTTCAAGAGCCTTTATTTTCGCGAGCCGAACGGCATCCTGTTCGAGATCGCCACCGACGGGCCCGGTTTCGCCACCGACGAGCCGCTCGAGAGCCTCGGCGAGCGCCTCGCCCTGCCGCCGTTTCTGGAGCCCCGGCGCGTCGAGATCGAAGCGGGCCTGAAGCCGCTCTGACCGGCCCTCGCCGTCCGGCTCACGCGCTGTTGCCGTCCGCAGGGGCGCCGCAATCGGCGTCCTGCGCCGGCTCGATCAAGGCGGGATCGTCGTTCTTGACCGAGTTCACGCGGGTCGAGACGGGCCACAGGGTGAGCGGCTCGGACGCAAAGGGTTTCAGGAGCTCGCGCGGATCGTCCTCGTCGGACAGCCAGCGGCCGTAATCGGCCGGCTGCAGGATCAGCGGCATGCGGCTGTGGATCGGGCGCACGAGCGAATTGGCGCGGGTCGTCACCACGCAAAAGGTGCGCAGCCATTCGCCGGTTTTCGGATCGCGCCAGTTCTCCCATAAGGCGCCGAGCCCGAACGGCGAGCCGTCCTTCATGGCGATGGCGAAGGGCTGCTTGACCTTCTCTCCCTTGACCGCCTTCCATTCGAAGAACCCGTCGATCGGCAGGATGCATCGGCGCCGCCGATAGGCATCCGCGAAGAACGGCCGCGTTTCCGGCGGGAAGGTCTTGGTCGGCAGCGTTTCGACGGCAGCGTTGATGGGCGGGGGCTTCGGCCGCTCGGCGCAGAAATGCGGGATCAGGCCCCAGCGCAGCAGATCGAGCGCCCGCTCGCCGTCGGCCGGGTTGCGGCGGATGACCCACAGCTCCTGGCTCGGGGCGCCGTTGTAGCGCGGCGGCACGTTGGCCCAGCGCGTGTCGCCGGCAGACCCGGACCCCAGATCATCGACGATCGACAAGCTCAACCGGTCGGGCCGGCTTTTCTGGATCACGCGTCCGCACATCCCGCTCATGTAACGCAAGCTGCGGGAGACGGGAGGGGAGCCGACGGCAAAAGCGCCCGCCGGCGCCGAAACCTTGCGGGAACTCACGAGGCGCCCGGCCGTTAACTAGCGAAAGCTTGGCGGTTAACCATGGTCTACAAGCTCACTTACGTCTCGATCGGGGTCGCCGCGGCGGCCGCGTCCCTCGGCTGGGCGGCTTTGAGCCCGGCAACCGCCGAGGACAGCGGCTTCTGGGAAGTCATCCGCTCGCAAGCGGCCGTCCGGGTCGCGGCGCCGCCGCCCGGCTTTTCGGTGGTGCTCCCGTCGGCGCTCCCGGCTGCGCCGCGGCCGCAAATCGTGCGCTTGCCCTCGCCGACGACGGCAAAGCTGGTGCCGCCCGATCCCGACAAGCGCGAGAACCCGCTCGCCAGCCTGCTGCGCGACCCGACCCTTCGCTACGGCGACATCGTCATGTTCCCGAACGGCCCGCGGGTGTTCAGGGGCGAGCCGGGCAGCCGGCACAGCCCCAACGATTTCGACCCGGTGGCCGCGGCGCGCGACATGGCGCCGTCAACCCGCAAGATCGTGCTGGCCATGCCGGTCGGAGAGAACGGCGCTTGGAGTTCACGGATCGCCGAAGGACGCGGGCGCGTGGCGCAGCGTCTGCCGGAGGTCGAGACGACCGGCAGCCTCGGCAAGACCGTGACCGTCCGCACCGGGCGCGGCGACGTGCGCGTCATCCGCGTGCCGGATTGAGGGCAGAGCCGAGACTTAATCCCGCGACGACGGCTTTCACGACGAGGCTCCGTTCCGTGCGCGCATCCGCTGCACCGGCCGTTAACGGGTTTTAGACGTTCACCACATTCCCGCCCGAATCAGCGCAGCGTTATGGCCCCACTCGAACGGGGGTCCCGACGGGTTCGGAGATACAGCGGAAGCGCTCAACTTCCCGTTCCTTGCCTGACAAAAATTCGGTGCCCCGTTGCTTCGCTTCTTACGGGGGACGTTGAATGATAGCAGTGGGACGAGGGCGTGCGGCCGCCCTCACGATGGCGCTTGCCTTGTCGACATGGTTGGGCATTGCGACGGCTGATGCCTCGTCGCGCGCCGTCAAAGAAGGCCTCGACAACCAGCAGAATACGGTCTCGATCGTGTCCGGCACGCCGGCCGGCACCTATCTGCAGATCGCCTACGACCTGTCGGCCGTGCTCGACAACCCGCAGGGGCTGCGCGTGCTGCCGATGCTCGGCAAGGGCGGCGCCCAGAACATCCGCGACGTGCTCGGCCTGAAGGGCATCGACATGGGCATCGCCCAGACGACCGACCTGGCCCGCATCAAGGCGGCGCAGGGCGACGTCGGCGGCCGCCTCGTCTACATCGCCAAGCTCTACAACGAGGAGCTGCACGTCCTCGCCCGGTCCGAGATCAACTCGCTGCGCGATCTCGAGGGCAAGCCGGTCAATTTCAGCGACATCGGCGGCGGCACGCAGTTCGTGGCGCGCGAATTGTTCGAGAAGAGCGGCGTGCGCGTGCGCGAGGTCAATATGGGCCAGGCGGACGCCATCGAGAAGATGAAGTCCGGCGAGGTCGCCGCCACCGTCTACGTGGCCGGCAAGCCGGGTCCGGCCTTCGCTCGCGCGCCCAAGGATGCGGGCTTCCGCTTCCTGCCGGTGAGCTACGGCCGCCCCTTCGAGGAGAGCTACTATCCGGCCGTGCTCGAAGCCGCCGATTATCCGGGCCTCATCCCGGAAGGCCGCTCGGTCGAGACGATCGCGGTCGGCGCCGTCCTGATCGCCTACAATTGGCCCGACAAGAGCGTGCGCCACAAACGGCTCGAGGCCTTCGTGCAGACGTTCTTCGAGAAGGTCGATGAGTTCAAGAAGGCGCCGCGCCATCCCAAGTGGCAGGAGGTGAACCTCGCCGCGGACGTGCCGGGCTGGCAGCGCTTCGCTCCGGCCGAGCGCATCCTGCGCGACGCCGGTCTGCAGACCGCCTCGATCACGGCGCCGGGCGGCAGCGCCGCCCTGAAGGCCGAGTTCGAGCGCTTCGCCAAGGAGCGCGGCCTGACCGGCTCCGACCGCGAGAAGATGTTCGGCGACTTCCTGCGTTGGCGGGAGAAGGCGCAATGAGCAAGTTGACGCGCGCCCGCCGCCAGCCCTTGCGCTGGTCCCCGGACGAGGACCGGGAACCCCCCGCCGCGGAGGTGCCCGCCGCCCCGCGCGCTCGCCAGCGGCCGCCTCGCAAAAAGGAAAAGGCGCTTCCTCTCGCGGCGCTCACCGTGATCGGCGCCCTGTCAGTCGGAGCGGTCGCGGGACTCGCCTTCCTGACCGCCGATCGTGACTCCTTGCCGTTGCCGCGCGCGACCGGTTCGCTCACCCCGGCCAAGCCGCAGCCGCCCGCCGAGCCGGCCGCCAAAGCGACCGCAGAGGCGAAGCCGAAGCCGCAGGCTCCGGCGGTCGCCATCTCGCCGGCGGCTCCTCCGCCGGTGCTGCCGGCGGAGCCGATCAGGACGGCGTCGATCTCGACGTCGGTGCCGCTCTCCTCGGGCTTCGCCATCCCCACGCTCGCCAAGACGCCGGAGCCGGCGGCGAAGCCACCGGAGCCGGTGGCCAAAGCGCCGGAACCGAAGGCGCCGGAACCGAAAGCCCCGGAGCCGGTCGCCAAAGCCGCCGAGCCGGCGACCCCGCCGGCGCGGCTACGGCCGACCCTGTCCGCCGCCGAAGCGGACGCCCACCTGGCCAAGGCCGAAACGGCGTTGCGCGCCGGCGATCTCGTGGTCGCCCGCTCCTTCTTCACCCGCCTCGCCCAGGCCGACGACCCGCGCGGCGCCCTCGGCATGGCGCGCACCTACGACGAAGGCGAGTTGAAGAACCTGCCGGTGTTCGGCCTCAAGCCCGACCGCGCCGAAGCCGAGCGCTGGCGGATGCGGGCGCGCGAGATGAAAAGCGCCGTCGCCCGGAACTAAAGCGGGGTCCCCGCCCGTGGGGACCGGCTCTGACATGGCGAGCCTGCGGCGCCGGCAGCGTCGCGGGCTCGCCTAAATCGCCACACCCTCGAACGCCCTGCGGCCTCGCGCGTTACGGATGCACGGCGGCCGACCTCGGCCGCTGCCGGCACGATGACCGGACGCGTATTTGGCAATGAGGAGGGTGACGATGAGTCGTGGATTTCCGTCGATGACGGCGCTTCTCGGGCTTCTGGCGATCGCGGGCTATCAGAACCGGGACAAGATCGCCGAGATGCTGGGCAGCGCGGGACCGAATGCGTCACGCCTACCCGGCCAGGGTGGGGCTGGCGCGGGCAGCCTCGGGCAGGGCGGATCGATGCCGGGCGGATTGGGCGGCCTGCTCGGCGGCCTCGGCGGCGGCGGGGTGGGCGACCTTCTCGGCGGCGGCCTCCGCGACCTCGTCGACAGCTTCAAGCAGAACGGGCAGGGCGACAAGGCCGAGTCGTGGATCGGGCGCGGGCCGAACCAAGAGATCCAGCCCCGCGAGGTCGAGCAGGCGATCAGCCCGGACGTGCTCGCCACGTTGTCGCAGCAGACCGGCCTCTCGCGTGAGGAATTGCTCGAGCGCCTGTCGCGCGAGCTGCCGCGGGCCGTCGACCAATACACGCCCGAGGGTCGCCTGCCGACGTCGACCGACTTCGCGCGCTGAGCCGCCTACCGCGGAGATCGAAAAAGTGCGCTCCCGCTAAACGCGGGAGCGCCTGATTGTCTTGGCTCCTGTTCGGCCGTGTGCGCTGGCGCACAGCCTTCGTCGGCTCTGCCGTGCCGTATCGGCGGCAGGGAAGCGAAAAACAGAGCCGCGAGACAGTCATGGCGACGATCACGAAATCTCAGCTCCGCCGCGCGACGGCGACGCTCATCATCGGCTGCGTCATCCTGCTGCCGGCCTTCCTCGGCCGGGCACGGGCGCAGAGCGGCGAAACGAGCACGCTCGCCCCCGTGGCCGTTGCATGGTCGGGCGCGACGGCGCTCTGACGGCCGACGCTGCCGACCGGCCCGCGCGGTGACCTCGTCGGCAGCGGCCGTCAGGTGAGCGGCCCGTCGGCCTTCTTCCATGCGCTGAAGCCGCCGTCGATGTGACAGGCCGAGGATAGGCCGGCGTCCTGCGCAGCCTGCACGGCCATGGCCGAGCGCTCGCCGAAGGCACAGTAGAACACGATGCGCTTGCCGGTGGCGGCCGCGAGCTCGTGCAGGATGCCGCCGGGCCTGATGTTCTCCTGCAGATCCGGATAGGGCGCGTGCAGCGAGCCCGGGATGGTTCCGTGCTTGTCGCGCTCGCGCCTTTCGCGCAGATCGATCAGCGCCACGTCGGGCGTCCCCACCAGGGACAGGGCGTCGGCCGCCGTCACGGCCCAGCCGCGCCGCCGGATCTCCTCCTGCGCCATCCCGACATGCATGTTGGCGGGCACCGCCACATCCATCATCTTCGGATTGGGCAGCTTCAGGTTGTTCATGAGGTCGACATATTCGTCCACGGACCTCACCTTGAGGCGCGGGTTGAACGCCTTCTCCTCGCCCACCGTGCTGACGGTATCGCCTTTGTAGTCGTGCGCCGGGAAGATCATGGTCTCGTCCGGCAGCCTCAAGAGCTTGCCGAAGATCGACTCGTATTGCAGGCGCGGATCGCCGTTCTGGAAATCCGTGCGGCCGGTGCCCCGGATGAGGAGCGTGTCGCCGGTGAACACGCGGTCCGACAAGAGGAAGCTGTAGGAATCGTCCGTGTGGCCCGGCGTGTAGAGCACGTCGAGGCTCAGGCCCTCGACGTCGAGCCGGTCACCCTCCGTGACGCGCATCGAGACCACGTCGACGCCGCTCTGCTCGCCCATCACGGTGATGCAATGCGTGCGGTCGCGCAGCGCCCCGAGGCCGGTGATGTGGTCGGCGTGCAGGTGCGTGTCCACCGCCTTGACGAGCTTCAGGTCGAGCTCGGCGATCAGCTGCAGGTAGCGGTCGACCTTTTCCAGCACCGGATCGATGATGAGGGCCTCGCCGCCGCGCCGGCTGGCGAGGAGATACGTGTAGGTGCTGGAGGCCGTGTCGAAGAGCTGACGGAAAATCATCGCTCGCTCCCCGAACATGATGGGCGAAAGCGGCAGCCGGTTTCGCGCACGACATGTTCTTCGTTTGCAGCCGGCGCGCGATCGTCTCGCCCCCACCCACCTGGGCGGAGTGCGCGCCGAGGGATTTCGTCCCTTTGCGTACCGGCCGGCGGGGTTGATCCCCGCTCGGCCGTCCCTCCGTCCCGGAGGTTGCGTCCGTGCCTTAGCTTTAAGTCGCTCGGCCGGGCTGCGGCACGATGCGGATATACGGCTTCGGCGCCTGCCAGCCTTGCGGATACAGCTGCCGCGCCTCGTCGTCGGTCACCGAGCCGGCGATGATGACGTCCTCGCCCTGTTTCCAGTTGACCGGCGTCGCCACGCGGTGTTTCGCCGTCATCTGCAGCGAATCGATCACCCGCAGGACCTCGTCGAAGTTGCGCCCCGTCGTCATCGGGTAAACGAGGATCAGCTTTACCTTCTTGTCGGGCCCTATGACGAAGACGTTGCGCACGGTCTGGTTGTCGGCCGGCGTGCGGCCCTCCGACGTGCCCGCGGTGGCGGCCGGCAGCATGCCGTAGAGCTTCGAGATGCCGAGATCGGGATCGCCGATCATCGGGTAGTTGGGCGCGTGCCCCTGCGTCTCGCGGATGTCGTCCGCCCAGCG
>DASQLE010000552.1:0-2803 GCA_035630175.1 Beijerinckiaceae bacterium | reverse complement strand
GCTGCCTTTTCCGGCAGGCGAGGTCGCCCTTCATGCAGTTCGCGCGGATCTGCGCGGCGTGGCGGCGGATCGCCTTCCAGCGCGCGATCTGGCGCCCGTCGTCGGCGCCGCGCCGCCCCACCCAGTAGCGGCAGTACCACTGGAACCAGCCGCGCGGGTCGTCCGCGTGGATCCAGCCCTTCTTGTTCCACTCCGACAGGGGCTGGCTGGCGTTGACGCCGAAGTAGTTCAGCGAACAGTCGCGGCGGCGCGGCGAAAGCTCGGCGCGCGCAAACCAGCTGGCGGGAAACTCCTTGCGGCAGTCGGTCATGTACTTGCCGCAGAACACGCCGAGCCGCAGCATCTCGCGCGGCGTGAGGTCGGGCTGGAACTCGGGATCGAAATTGCGCCCCGTCGGGGCGCTCAGCTCGTAGCGATAGCCGTGCTGCATCTTGTCGTTGACGACAATGGTTCGCTTGCCCATCCCGCTACATCGTTTTGCGGGCTTTGACGGCGGCGGCCAGCGTGCCCTCGTCGAGATAATCGAGCTCGCCGCCGATGGGCACGCCATGGGCGAGGCGGTAGACCGTGACGTTGCAGCCGGAGAGGCGGTCGGTCAGGTAATGCGCGGTGGACTGTCCCTCCACCGTGGCGTTGAGGGCGAGCAGGATCTCGCTCACCTCCGGCGCGTTCGCGCGCTCGACGAGCTTGCCGATGAACAAGTCATCGGGACCGACGCCATCGAGCGGCGACAAGGTCCCGCCGAGCACATGATAGAGGCCGTTGACGACGGCCGCGCGCTCCAGCGCCCAGAGATCGCCGACCTCCTCCACGACGCAGATCAGCGTAGGGTCGCGGCTCGGATCGCGGCAGAGCGTGCAGGGCGACATGGTGTCGATGTTGCCGCAGGTCTCGCAGGTGACGATGGTGTCGCGCGTCTCGGCGAGCGCCGACGCCAGCGGGCCGAGCAGCTGCTCCTTTTTCTTCACGAGATGCAGGGCTGCACGCCGCGCCGAACGTGGGCCGAGCCCCGGCAGGCGCGCCAAGAGCTGAATCAGGCGCTCGATCTCGGGGCCGGCGGCTATCCGCGCCATGATAGTTCGCCTTCCCGTAACGCAATACGATCGGAGCACATTGCGGAATTGCCTGTGATGAGGCGGCGCCACGCACTCTTCCCTCCCCCCTTGTGGGGGAGGGATAGGGAGGGGGGTGCGCCGGGACTCGCGGCGAACGCCGTTACCCCCCTAGTCGGACGCGCGGCGTCCGCCTGCTCCCCCTCAAGGGGGGAGCGCAAAGACGGGTCCAGCTCTGACGCGATCTCGCACGGCACACTCCCTCTCCCCGATGGGGAGAGGGCCGGGGCGAGGGGGACGGCGCTAAGCCGCAGGCGTGAACGCCCCTCACCCGCGCGAAGCAAGCTCCGCGCGACCTCTCCCCGATGGGGAGAGGTGAAGAATCCGTCGTGCACAGGAAAGGTCTGCGTCATCCAAATGGGTTCAGGCCGGGCGGCAGGGGCAGGCCGCCGGTCAAGCTCTTCATCTTCTCTTTCATCATGCCTTCGAGCTTCGCCTTGGCGTCGGCGTGGGCGGCGACGATGAGGTCCTCGAGGATCTCCGCCTCGTCGGGCTTGACCAGAGAAGGGTCGATCTTGATGCCGGCGAGGTCGCCCTTGCCGTTCAGGGTCACGACGACGAGGCCGCCGCCGGAGCGGCCCTCGCAGCGCGCGCTCTCCATCTCGGCCTGCATCTCCGCCATGCGGCCTTGCAGCTCCTGCGCCTGCTTCATCATCTGCGCGAAATTCTTCATCGGTTGGTTCCGTCCTCCATATCGTCCTCTGGCGCCGCATCGACGGCGGGTTCCTGTGCCGGCTCGGTCGCGCGCACGGCGGCGATGCGGGCGTCGGGGAAATGCTGCAACACCTCCTTCACCGCCGGGTGCTGCTTGATGATCTCCATCTCGCGCGCCTCGCGCTCGCGGCGCTGCACGCCCAATGGCGTTTGGCCTTCCTTGTCGCTCACGGCAACGATCCAGACGCGCCCGGTCCAGAGCTTCAGCTTGCGCATCAGCTCCTGGCTGAGGTCGCGCGGCGCGGCAGGCAACTGGCTGAACTCGATATTGCCGGGCTTGAAATGCACGAGGCGGACCTGCTCCATCAGCGCGTTCTTGAGCTTCAGGTCGCGCTTGGCTTCCGCGAGCGCCACCACGTCGTCGAAGGATTTGAGCTCGACGGCCGTCGCGGGATCGTCTTCGCGCTGAGGCGCCCGTTCCGCTTGCGGCGGCTCTTCAACGCGCTGGAACTCGTCAGTGCGTGGCGCCTCGGCGATGGGCTCGTTAGACGATACGGGTTCCCGCTTCGGCGGCAATGGTGGTGTCGGGGATTGCGGCTTGCGCTCGGGCGGGCGCGACCCGGACGCAGCATCGCCACCAAGGGCGCGGGCAAGTTCGCCGGGCGGCGGCAGGTCGGCGGCGTAGGCGAGCCGGACCAGGATCATATCGGCGGCGGCGAGCGGGCGCGGGCTCGACCGCACCTCGTCATAGCCTTTCAGCAGCATCTGCCAGGCGCGCGACAGCACCGGTATCGAGAGGCGCGCGGCAAGCTCCGCGGCACGGGAGCGCTCCGCCTCGCCCGCTGACGGGTCGGCGGCGGTGTCGCCGGCGGCCTTCACGCGGGTGACGGCATGCACGGCGTCGGCGAGGTCGGCGACGATCTGGCCGGGCTCGGCGCCGTCGCGATTGAGGGCGGCAAGCTCGGCGAGCGCCTTGCCCGCTTCGCCCGCAAGCACCGTTTCCAAAAGATCGTAGATGCGGCTTGCGTCGGCGAGGC
>DASQLE010000551.1:0-5068 GCA_035630175.1 Beijerinckiaceae bacterium | reverse complement strand
GAGTCGATCATCTTGTCGAATTCGGGCCCGAGCGGCATGCGCCACACGCGCTCGCCGGTGGCCTGGCCGGCGGCGACGAGACGCTCGGCGAGCTCGTCGTTGTTGGAGAACAGGCCCGCATATTCCTGCGCCAGCGCAACCAGGATGGCGCCGGTCAGGGTGGCGAGATCGATCATGAAGCACGGCTTGAAGCGCTCCTGCACGTGCCAGAGGAGATCGGCGAGGACGAGCCGGCCTTCCGCGTCGGTGTTGATGATCTCGATGGTCTGGCCGGACACGGTCGTGACGATGTCGCCCGGACGCTGCGCCTCCCCGTCCGGCATGTTCTCGACAAGGCCGATGGCGCCGATCACGTTGGCCTTGGCTTTGCGCGAGGCGAGAGCGTGCATGAGGCCGACGACGCAGGCCGCCCCGGCCATGTCGCCCTTCATGTCTTCCATGCCGCCGCCCGGCTTGATGGAGATGCCGCCGGAATCGAACACGACGCCCTTGCCGACGAAGGCGACCGGGGCGGCGTTCTCGCGCGCCCCGTTCCAGCGCATGATGACGACGCGGCTTTCCTTGGCCGAGCCTTGCCCGACCCCGAGCAGGGCGCGCATGTTGAGCTTGCGCAGCGCTTTCTCGTCGAGCACCTCGACCGCGACGCCGAGCTTCTCCAGGGCCTGCGCCCGGCGGGCGAACTCTTCCGGGTCGAGGACGTTGGGCGGCTCGTTGACGAGGTCGCGGGCGAGCAGCACGCCGGCCGCAAGCCCGTCCGCCGCCCGCACCGCCTTTTTGGCCGCGGCCGGATCCTGAACCGCGAGGACGAGCTTCGTCGGCGCGTCCGCGTCCTCGTCGCCGCCGTTCTTCTTCTTGGTCTTGTAGCGGTCGAACTTGTAGGCGCGCAGCCTTGCCCCGAGAGCCATCTCGGCAATGGCGTCAGGGCCCGCCTCGAGACCGGGCGCATCGACGAGCACCGTGGCGGCGCGGCCGGCGGCCTTGCCGGCGAGGAAACCGCCGAGCATCCGCCAATCATGCTTCGCGCGGTCCTTCTCCCCGCCAACGCCGACGACGACCAGACGGTCGAGCTTCAGGTTGTCCGGAGCCGGGATGGTCATGGCGGATTGCGGCTTGCCCTTGAAGCGCTCCAGCTTGGCGATCCGGGCGATGAGGCTCACCGCGTCGCGGCCGAGTTCCTGCGCGACGCGTTCGGTCACTTGGCCGTCGTCGCCGGCGAACACGATCGCGTCGCCCCCCTTCGGACGTCCAAACGGCAGAAAATCGACCTTGATGGCGTCGGCCATGAAGCGCTCCGTCAGGGCCGCAAAACCGTGGCCCGCGGGTCACATACAGCAATTTGCGCGCGCCGCCAGACCAGCTTTGCCGTGAAAGCGCCTCAGTCGAACGCTTCTGAGGCAGGGTGCGCTCACCTGTGCCTTGCCCCGATCGCCGGAGCGGGATAGCGGGAACCAAGAAGCGCCGACGGGCGCAAGGCCGGCCATGTCTCTCCTCGAGCGCTACATCTTCAGGATCGCCTTCGGCGGCTTCCTGACCTGCCTCGCCGCCCTGACGGCCGTCATCTGGATCACCCAGGCCCTGCGCGAGCTCGATCTCGTGACCGGCAAGGGCCAGACGCTGGCCATGTTCCTGGTCGTCACCGGCCTGTCCCTGCCCGCCCTGGTGACGGTCATCGCGCCGGTGGCCCTGTTCATCGCCGTGATCTACACGCTGAACAAGATCAACGGCGATTCCGAATTGATCGTCATGAGCGCCGCCGGCGCGGCGCCGCAACGCCTGTTGAAGCCGTTTCTGGTGCTGGCGGGCTTCGTCTCTATCACCGTCGCCCTGATGGTGCTCTACGTCATGCCGGCGAGCTTCCAGGAGCTCCGCCACCTGATCACCAAGGTCCGGGCCGACTTCGTCGCCAACATCGTCAAGGAAGGACAGTTCTCGAGCCTCGATAACGGCATCACCTTCCATTACCGGGAGCGCTCGGGAGACGCCCTGCTCGGCATCTTCATGCAGGATCGGCGCGAGCCGGACCGCGCCATCGTCTATCTCGCCGAGCGCGGCCAGGCGGTCGAGTTCAACGGCCAGAGCTATCTCGTGCTCGAGAAGGGCAGCGTCCACCGGCAGATGCCGAACACGCGCGACTCCTCGATCGTCGGCTTCGAGCGCTACGGCATCGACCTCGCCGCCCTTAGCCGGGAGGCCAGCGACATCCTCTACAAGCCGCGCGAGCGCTCGACCATGGAGCTGCTGCACCCGGGCGATCCGGAGGATTACTTCGTCCGCTTCCAGAGCGGCCGGTTGCGGGCGGAGCTGCACGAGCGCCTGTCCGCCCCGCTCTACCCGCTCGCCATGCTGCTGATCGCCTTCGCGGCGCTCGGCGAGGCGCGCACCACCCGGCAAGGACGGGGCACCGCCGCCGGGGCCGCCATCGTCGCCGTGGTGGCTTTGCGCATCGCCGCCTTCGCGGCCTTGAGCCTCACCGGCCGCAGCGCCTGGGGTGCGATCTGGGTCTATGCCCTGCCCCTGGCGGTGATCGCCGGCTGCCTCGCCGTCATCTTCCAGGGCGCGCGCGTCAAGGCGCTCGGGGCACGCCTGACGCGCTGGGGCAGCGCCACCCTGCTGCCGCGCGTTCCCTTGCTCGGCCGGGCCTGAGCCATGGTGATCATCGGCCCAACCCTCGGACGCTACCTCGCCCTGCAGTTCGCGCGGACCATTCTGGCCGTCTTCGCAACGGTGTTCGCCCTCGTCTTCCTGCTCGATTTCATCGAGCTCATGCGCCGCGCCGGCGACGCCGAAGGGGCGACCCCGGCCTTCATGGCGCGCCTGTCCCTGTTCCGGACTCCGGCGGTCGCCGAGCAGGTGTTCCCGTTCGCCATCCTGTTCGGCAGCATGGTCACGCTCCTGCAGCTCAGCCGGAAGCTGGAATTGGTGATCGCCCGCTCGGCCGGCGTCTCCGCCTGGCAGTTCCTGCAGCCCGGACTCCTCATCGCGGCCCTGTTCGGCATCGGCTCGGTGGTGCTCTACAACCCGCTCTCGGCCAACCTGAAGCAGCGCGCCACCGAGCAGGAGGCGAGCCTGTTCGCGCGCGCCGCCAAGGCGGCGAGCGAGAAGGAGCTGTGGATTCGGCAGAAGAGCGTCGACGGGCAGGCGATCGTCCGGGCCGACGGCGCGGTGAGCCGGACCACCGCGATCTCCCGGGTGACGATCTTCACCTTCGACGAGCACGGCGGCTTCAGCGAGCGGATCGAAGCCCGCGAGGGGGCCCTGCGGGACGGCTACTGGGAGCTGAAGGACGCCCGCGTCCTGTCGGCGACCGAGGAGCCGCAAACCTTCGATACCTACCTGCTCGCCTCGAACCTGGAGGCGTCCCAGGTCCGCCAAACCTTCACGCCCCCCGAATCAGTGCCCTTCTGGGCCCTCGACGAGACCATCGCCCAGACGGAGCGCTCCGGCCTCGATTCGACCCGCTACCGGCTGCAATACGATGTGCTGATGGCCCGTCCGCTGTTGTTCATCGCCATGGTGATCGTGGCAGCTTCCGTTTCGTTAAGATTCTTCCGCTTTGGTGGTGTCACGCGCATGGTGTTGAGTGGCGTGGCCGCCGGGTTCTTGCTGTACGTGGCAACCGAAGTGATGCGCGATCTGGGCACGGCCGGCCTCGTCGGGCCGAGGGTTGCAGCCTGGTTCCCGGCGGTGGTGGGCAGTTTGCTTGGTAGCCTAGCTTTGTTATACCAAGAGGACGGGTGATGGTCCTCGCAGCTGGAAACGGGCGCGGAGCGGGAATGGGACAGATGGGACGCACGATCGCGACGCTGGCGATCGCGACGGCGCTGTGGTGCGCCGGCGGCCCCGTCTACGCGCAAGGATCTTTCAACGAAGCCATCGCCGGCCGCGCCCAAGGGCAGGGCAATTCCCGTCTCCTGGTCGAGGCCAAGGAGATCGTCTACGACAACGACCGCAACACCGTCTCCGCCGTCGGCGACGTGGAGCTCAATTACGGCGGCCGCACCCTCCAGGCCGACCGCGTCACCTACGATCGCCGCACCGGCCGCGTCTACGCGGAAGGCAATGCCCGGCTGACCGAGGCCAACGGCTCGGTGGTGACCGGCTCGCGCTTCGAGCTGAGCGACGATTTCCGGGCCGGCTTCATCGATTCACTGCAGGTCGAGCAGGCCATCGCCGATCAAGGCCCTCCCGGACGCGGCCGCTTCTCGGCGCCGCGGGCCGAGCGCGCCGAGGGCGAAACCACCGTCTTCGAGCGCGGCACCTATACCGCCTGCGAGCCCTGCAAGAACAACCCGGAGCGTCCGCCGCTGTGGCGCGTCAAGGCGGCGCGCATCATCCACAGCAACTCCGAGCGGATGATCTACTACGAGAACGCCACGCTCGAGCTGCTCGGCGTGCCGGTCGCCTACGTGCCGTATTTCTGGACTCCCGACCCGACCGTGCGTCGCAAGACCGGTTTCCTGGCGCCGCACTACACCTCGTCGTCGGTGCTCGGCCAAGGCGTCTCGCTGCCGTTCTTCTGGGCGCTCGCCCCGAACTACGACCTGACCCTGACGCCCACCTATTACAGCGAACAGGGCTTCCTCGGGCAAGTCGAGTGGCGGCATCGTCTGCTGACCGGCGCCTACAACATCCGCGCCTCCGGCATCGTCCAGGACGACCCGAACGCGTTCCTGCCGGCGCCGCTCGGCCCGCGCGACCGCGAGGCGCGCGGCTCGCTCGAGACCAAGGGCCTGTTCCACCTGAACGAGCGCTGGCGCTGGGGCTGGGACCTCACCTTCGTGTCGGACAAGTGGTTCCTGGAGAACTATAAGATCCGCCAGCTCGGCGAGACCTATAGCGGCTTCCGCGAGGCGACCTCGACGATCTTCCTGCAGGGCCAGGGCGACCGCTCGTGGTTCGAGGCGCGCGGCTACTATTTCCAGACCCTGTCCACCTACGATTGGCAGAAGCAACAGCCGGTCGTGCATCCGGTGATCGATTACGAGAAGCGGATCGACGGTCCGCAGCCCTTCGGCGGCGAGCTGGCTTTGGGCGTCAACGTCACGAGCCTGTCGCGCGAGCGCGCTCA
>DASQLE010000550.1:0-2089 GCA_035630175.1 Beijerinckiaceae bacterium | reverse complement strand
TTTAACCATGGTTTAGCTAAATTCCATAAGCCGTCCTTAGGGTCTTCGAAGCAACCTCTTCACCGTGGCCGACGCGTGATGAGGTGAGTGATGCGGGTGCTTGTTTGGGCAACGACGATCGGCGCGATCGTCGGATCCGCGAATGCACCGGGCGCCGCAGCCTCGCCGTTCAACACTTCCCGTTTCGCCGAGCAATTGCCGGACAACACCTTCGAGCTCGTCGCCCTCGCGAGCGGCGCCTCGCAGCGTGAGATCGAGCGGGGTTTCGAGAGCTGGATTTCCGCCGCCTTTCTTTCCCCTGCCGATTACGACACCCTGTCGCGCATGGCCGGCTTCTACGAGGCCGATGTGGTCGCGCCTTCAGGGACTCCAGCTCGCGCGGCTGCGCAACCCGAGGCGGTGGCCGAGCCTGCTCGTACCGTTCCGGTCGATCTCGAATGGGAAGAGGTCGATCTCTTGCCGAGCCCGGCCGTGCTCGCCGAAATGACCATTCTCGACCGCCGCTTCTTCATCGACGACGAGGACCATCGGGGAGCGCCCGCCGCGATGGGCAGCCTTGGCCTGCGCGGCTCGATCGGTGCTGCTGGCGCCATCGGCATGGCGATCGACGGCTACGAGGACCGCTGAGGATCGACAGCGCCCAGCGGCGTCTGCCTGGCCGAGACGACGCCGTTGCGGGGCGAACCGAAGGCGCCGCATCATCACGAGTAGGCCGAGCTTGATCTCGGCGGCAAAGTGCTGTCCACAGCCGCTCATCTAAGCCCCGGAGCAGGCTGCCGGGCGCTATTGCTCGCAGGGCCTCGGGGTTTTCCAACGTGGCCGACCAGACAGAGCCGGCAGCGCCGAACGATTACAGGCGGGCCGTGCTGTTCATGGCTCTCGCCGCCGTCTTCCTGCCGCTCCTCAACGCCGCCATCCAGTATCTTGCTCCCGCCTACCCGGTCGGGCAGCTTCTCTGGGTGCGCTATGCGGGGCACCTCGCCTTCATGGTTGTGGTGTTCGCGCCCGCGCGAGGAGCTGCGCTTCTGGCGTCGAGTCGGCCTGGGTTGCAGGTCGCCCGATCCGCCCTGTTCTGCGCGTCGACCTTCCTGACCTTCTACGCCTTGGGGTTCGTTCCCCTCGCGACCGCCACCGTGATCCTTTTCACCTCGCCGCTGATCGTGACGGCCCTGGCGCCGCTTCTCCTGCGCGAGACCGTCGACCGGGCGAGCGCCCTCGCGGTCTTGGCCGGCTTCGCCGGCGCCCTCATCGTCGCCCGGCCCGGCTCCGGCGCGCTGCATTGGTCTGCGTTCCTGATCCTCGGCAGCGCCGCCGCCTCCGCCATGACGCAGATCCTATCGCGCAAGCTCGCCGGGCATGACCGGCCGGAAACCAGCAACACCTACATGGTCCTCGTCGGCTTCGCCCTTGCCAGCCTGGCGCTGCCCTTCGTATGGCGCTGGCCCGCCGGCTGGTGGGACGCGTTGTTGCTCGCCTCGCTCGGCGTGTTCGGCGGCCTTGGACATTATTGCCTGGTGCGGGCGTTCGAGCTCGCGCCGGCGCCGTTCGTGTCGCCTTTCAACTACGCCCAGATCCTCGGCGCGGCCTTGCTTGGTTTCCTCGTGTTCGGACAGGTCCCCGATCTGTGGTTGTGGAGCGGAGCCGCCGTCATTGCCGGGAGCGGCGTGTTCATCCTCCTCGACCAGCAAAGACGCTCGCGGCAGCCGTAACGTCGCCGCGAGGCCCGGCCGGCCGCCGCTCCTCCTGTGCGCTAGGTCACAGACGGACCCGTCAAGGTCCGGCACTGTCGGGCGGAAAGCAAGTGGAAACGAGGGCATTCCCATGACGATGCTGCCGTCGCGAGCCGACACGCAATCGCGGGCGTTCCGGCAAGACGCGTACCCCATGCCGATCGTCGGCATGGCCGTTTTCGGCCTTCTGCTCGGCGACGTGGCTGTCGTGCTCGCGGCTCTCGCGGCGATCGGGTGAGCCACGCGGACGGCGCGACCGGCCGGCTCTTTCAGGAACGTGAATGCATGGCGCTCCGCGCTGATCTAGAAACGAGGCTGGGTCCCGTGGACTGTCATGAAGGAGAAATCGCAAAGGAGAA
>DASQLE010000549.1:0-9601 GCA_035630175.1 Beijerinckiaceae bacterium | reverse complement strand
AGTCTGGGTGCCGACCCAGAATGCGGAGGCCTCGCTCGCGGCCCTGTCGGAAGCCTCCGGCCTGCCGCTCGACAAATGCGAGGTCTACGCGCACGACCTCGGCGGCGGCTTCGGTCGGCGCGGCGGCACGCAGGATTACGTGACCAAGGCGGTCGCCGTCGCCAAGCACTTCCCCGGCATCCCGGTCAAGCTGATCTGGAGCCGCGAGGAGGACATGGCGCACGATTTCTTCCGGCCGATCTCGCAATGCCGGCTGACGGCGGGCCTCGACGCGAGCGGCAACCTCACCGGGCTGCACATCCGCGTCTCCGGCCAGTCGATCAACGCGACCCTCAATCCGGGCGCCATCAAGGAGGGCAAGGACCAGCGCCAGCTGCAGGGGTTCTGGGAGCAGCCGGGCGACGCGCAGCTCGGCTACACCTTCCCCAACCTCCTGATCGAATACGCGATGCGCAACACGCATGTGCCGGTAGGTCCCTGGCGCGGCGTCAACACCAACCAGAATGGCGTCTATATGGAATGCTTCATGGACGAGGTGGCGCGCGCGGCCGGCAAGGACCCGCTCGAGTTCCGCCGCGCCCTGATGAGCAAGCATCCAAAACATCTCGCCGTCCTCGACGCGGCGGCCGAGAAGGGCGATTGGGGCAAGCCGCTGCCTCCCGGCGTGCATCGCGGCATCGCCCAGTTCATGGGCTACGGCAGCTATTCCGCCGCCGTCGCCGAGGTGTCGGTCAGTCCGGAGGGCAAGCTCAAGGTGCACCGCATGGTGCTGGCGCTCGATTGCGGGCACGCGGTCAATCCCGACCAGATCGCCGCCCAGGTCGAGGGCTCCGTGGCCTATGGCCTGAGCGCGACCCTGTACGGGGAATGCCCGGTCGAGAACGGCCGCATGACGAGCCTGAACTTCGACACCAACGAGCTCATGCGCATCGCCGAGATGCCGAAGGTCGAGACCGTGATCGTGCCGACGCATGATTTCTGGGGCGGCGTCGGCGAGCCGACCATCTGCGTCGTCGCGCCGGCGGTCCTGAACGCGATCCATGCCGCGACGGGCAAGCCGGTGCACAGCCTGCCCTTGAAGCACGTGAAGCTCAGCTGAGGGCCGGCCACCGGGGGCGGCAACGCGGTCCCCGCCGGCACCCGAGAGCCGGACGGCTCGGCCTGTTTCGGAGCCGAGACTGCTCGGCAAAGGACCGCGCGCAAGCTGCCCACTCTTGAGGGGGTGTTTCGTTTGCCTTTATGCTGGCGGTTGCGGACGCCCGGCAAGGAGACGCCATGAGAGCGCAGGACGTGATGACCAGCCCGCCGATCACCGTCACGCCGGAGACCCCGGTGCTGGAGATCGCGGCCCTGCTCGTCGACAGCCGCATCAGCGCCGTTCCGGTCGTGGACGCGAGCGGGCGCGCCATCGGCATCGTCAGCGAGGGCGATCTCCTGCGCCGCTGCGAGATCGGCACCGAGCGGCAGCGCTCGCAATGGCTCGAGCTTCTCCTCGACCGCAGCATGCAGGCCGCCGACTTCAGCAAGGCCTACGGGCTGTTCGCGCGCGATGTGATGACGCGCGAGGTCATCTCCGTGTCCCCGGACACGGATCTCGGCGAGATCGCCAGGATCCTCGAGCAGCGCCGCATCAAGCGGGTCCCGGTCGTGCAGGACGGCGTGCCGGTCGGCATCGTCAGCCGCGCCAACCTGTTGCGCGGCCTCATCGCCACGGCCCGCGATGCGACTGCGTCCGGCGGAGGCGGCGATCTCGACCTCCGCACGGCGATCGAGAACCGACTGCGCGACGAGCCCTGGATCGATCTCAGCCGTCTCAACATCGTGGTCAGCGACGGCGTCGTCCACTTATGGGGCGTTGTGCGCGGCGAGGAACAGCGCCGCGCCCTCAAGATCGCGGCCGAGAGCATCTCCGGCGTACGCGCCGTCGAGGATCACCTGTCGCCCGACTGGTTCGCCAACTCCTCGGGCTGAGACCTCTCGCCGTCCTCGCCGCTTGGGTCGGCGTCGCCGTCATACGGTTTCGAAGGAGGCGGGCGTCACTGCATCAATGGGCCTCTGGCGCGCAGGACGTGGACCGAGAACAGGGCGTCGACGTCCAGCAACACGGCCGCGCTTTGCCAGCCGGCTTCGCCCGCGAGGCGCGAAAATGCTTCAACCGTGTATTTGTAGCTGCTCTCGGTGTGGATGCTCTCGCCGGCCGCGAACGTGAAGGTTCGGCCGAGGACGCGCACGGTCTGGGCGGTTCCGCTGACGAGATGCATCTCGATCCGGTGGCGCTCGGTGTCGTAGAAGGCCCGATGCGCGAAGGCGGCGAGATCGAAATTCGCGCCGAGCTCCCGATTGGCCCGGGCGAGGACATTGAGGTTGAACGCGGCCGTCACCCCCGCGGCATCGTCGTAGGCCGGCTCGAGGATGCGGCGGTCCTTGACGAGGTCGACGCCGACGACGAAGACGGCCCGCGAGCCGAGAAGCCGCCGGGCGAGGTGCAGGAAGGCCCGTGCGGCTTCGGGCTCGAAATTGCCGATCGTCGAGCCTGGGAAGAAGCCCGCGAGCGGATGCCTGGCGAGGCCGCGCGGCAGCACGAAGCCTCGCGTGAAATCCGCGGCGATCGGAACGATGCTGAGGTGCGGAAATTCGTCGCCGAGCCTTGCCGCCTCGTCGTCCAGGAACTCTGCCGAGATGTCGACGGGAACGTACGCGGCCAGGCGCGGCAGCTTGTCGAGCAGCAGGCGCACCTTGGTGCTGGAACCGCTGCCGAACTCGACGAGCGCGGCGCCGTTCGGGATGAACGCCGCGATCTCTTCGGCGTGATCCGCCAGGATGCGAAGCTCCGTGCGCGTCGGATAGTATTCCGGCAAAGTAGTGATGCGCTCGAACAGGCGCGACCCGGCCGCGTCGTAGAAGTGCTTCGGCGGCAGGCGCTTCGGACTCGCCGACAAGCCGGCGAGAAGGTCGGTTGCGAAATCCGAGCCGAGGCCCGATCGATCGACCGAGCCAATTTGGCCTGCCGTTGCGGCGCCCGGCGCGCTTGCGATCGAGCTCATGTCAGCGCGCGTAATCGACTAGGCGCAGGCCCGTGAACTGCCAGCGGTGGTGCGGGTAGAAGAAGTTCCGGTAGCTCAGGCGCGCGTGACCGTCGGGCGTGGCGAGCGAACTGCCCCGCAGCACGAGCTGGTTGACCATGAACTTGCCGTTGTATTCGCCGAGGGCGCCCGGCTCGGCGCGGTAGCCGGGATAAGCGGAATAGGCGCTGCGCGTCCATTGCCAGACGATTCCGAAGGCGTCTTCGAGGAGGCCGTGCGCTGCGGCGACCTCCCATTCGGCTTCCGTCGGCAGGTGCTTGCCGGCGAAGCGGGCGAAGGCGTCGGCCTCATAATAGCTGACGTGGCAGACCGGCGCGGCCGGATCGACGGGGCGTAGGCCGCCGAGCGTCATCGTGAGCCAGGCGCCATCGTTGTGCTGCCAATAGCCGGGCGCCGCCCAGCCGCCGGCCTGAACGGCCGCCCAGCCGTCCGACAGCCACAGGGCCGGCTCGGCGTAACCGTTCGCGGCCATGAACTCGAGCCAGTCGCCGTTGGTGACGAGCGTGCGGTCGATGCCGACGTCCTGAAGCAGGACCTCATGCCGCGGGCTCTCGTTGTCGAACGAGAAGCCGCTGCCGTCGTAGCCGATGGGGTAGACGCCGCCTTCCAGCGGCACGCTCGCGCGTCCGCCCCGCGCGACCGGCGGCGAGGTCCAGCCGGCCTGGTAGGCGGGCGCCGTCGGGTTGTGCGAGAAGGCGTGCAGGATGTCGGTCAGCATCAGCTCCTGATGCTGCTGCTCGTGGTTGAGGCCGATCTCGAGGATCGGGATGATGCGCTCGAGAAGAGGCTCGTCGGCCGTCTCGATAAGCGTCTCGACGGCCGCGTCCACGTGGGCACGGTAGGCGGCGACCTCCTGCGCGTCGGGACGCGTGATGAGCCCTCGCCGCGGACGCTCGTGACGCGGCCCCGCGGCAACATAATAGGAATTGAAGAGATAGCCGAACCGGGGGTCGAACACCTGGTAGCCCGGCTGGTTCGGCCCGAGCAGGAACTGCTCGAAGAACCACGTCGCATGGGCGCGATGCCATTTCGTCGGGCTCGCATCCGGCATCGACTGGATGATCTGGTCCTCCGGCGACAGCGGCGCCGCGCGGCGCTCCGTCTCGCCGCGGACGGCGCGAAACGCTGCGAGCCATTGGCTGCGGCGCCCGTCCCCCGTCGCGGGCGGTTCCCGGCGCTCGCGGGAGGTAAGAGGGCGCAGAGACGCGATGTTCACGGACGACAAGGCCAACTCCCTGACGCCGGCTTGGCTGCCGGCCCTTCTTGCTAAAACCGTCGAAGCCCAACGGGTCCAAGCTTGGTAGGTGCCCGCCAAGGTGCAGGGCTGCCTCCCGGCCTTAACGCCTGCCGGGCCGGGCCGTTCCTGGGGTTGCGACAATGTGAGGAAGCGGCCCTACCGCCGCGATCAACCAGTCCGTGCGGCGGCTGGTCCGGGCGTCAAGCGCTCGCGGCGTGCCGCGACTTCGCGCCGAACTGCTTCAGAAGCCTGGCGACCTCGTGCGCGGGGCGGGGCGGGCTGAAGATATAGCCTTGCACCTCCGTGCACCCTTCCGCCCGCAGCATGCTCAATTGCTCGGGCGTTTCCACGCCTTCGGCGGTCGTGGTCATGCCGAGGCTCGAGCCCAGCCCCGTGACGGCCCGCACGATCGACAGGGAATCGCTCCTCTCGGCGAGATCGCGCACGAACGAGCGGTCGATCTTGATCTTGTCGAAGGGAAACTGGCGCAGATAGCTCAGGCTCGAATAGCCGGTGCCGAAATCGTCCATGGAGATGCGCACGCCGAGCTCGCGCAGCTGGTGCAATACCGCAAGCGTCGCGTCGTTGTCCTGCATCAGGACGCTTTCGGTGATCTCGACCTCGAGGTGCGTCGCCGGCAGGCGCGAGGTAGCGAGCGCCGAGACGATGGTGGGAACGAGGTTCTTGCTCCTGAACTGGATGGCCGACAGGTTCACCGCCACCGTGACGTCGCCGCCCCAGGTCGCCGCCTCGGCGCAGGCGTTGCGCACCACCCATTCGCCGATCGGGATGATGAGGCCGGTCTCCTCTGCGAGCGGAATGAAGTCGAGCGGCGGGATGAGGCCTCGTTCGGGGTGCCGCCAGCGCAAGAGGGCCTCGAAGCCGCGGATCTCGTCGCGCGCCAGGTTGACGACCGGTTGGTAGAACAGCTCGAACTCGCCATGGGCGAGCGCCTTGCGCAAGTCGAGCTCGAGACTGCGCCGCAGCTTCATGCGGGCGTCCATCTCGGGCTCGAAGAACCGGAAACCGTTGCGGCCGTCCTGCTTGACCCGGTAGAGGGCGAGGTCGGCGTTCTTCATGAGCTGATCGGGGCTGTCGCCGTCGCTCGGCGACCGCGATGCCGACGCTGACGCCGATCATGAGCTGGTGCCCGGCGAAATCGAACGGCTGCGCCACCGTTTCGACGATGCGCTGGGCCAACGCCGTCGCGTGCGTCGGCTGCCGTCCGCCGACCTGCAGCACGGCGAACTCGTCGCCGCCGAGCCGGGCCACCGTATCGGTGTCGCGCACGCAATCGCGCAGGCGGCCGGCGACGGCCTTCAGCACCGCGTCGCCGGCGGCGTGCCCGAGGGTGTCGTTGATGCCCTTGAAGTCGTCGAGGTCGAGGCACAGCACGGCGAGCGGCTCGCCGCGCCGTACGCGGGCGAGATCCTGCTCCATGTGCTCGCGAAACAAGACCCGGTTCGGCAGGTCCGTGAGGGCGTCGTGCCGCGACATGTGGGCGATCTGCGCCTCGGCGCGGCGCCGCTCGGTGACGTCCTCGAAGGTTGAAACCCAACCACCGTCGGCAAACGGCTGCTGGTAGGTCTGGATCACGCGCCCGTCGCCGAGATGCTGCTCGAAGGTCTTCGGCTTTGCTTCCCGGCGCATCGCGGCCCGCTCGGCGATGATGTCGTCGACGGTTCGGCCGGCATAGTGCCCGTTCGCCAGCCTGGCTTCCAGGACGGCGCGGAACGCGGTGCCGGGCTGCCCCAAAGCGCGCGGGATGCCGAACAGATCCAGCCAGCGCTTGTTGCAGATGATGAGCTTTTGCTCCGCGTCGAACATGCACAATCCTTGCGTCATGTTCTCGACGGCCGCTTCAAAGCGGAGATTCTGGGTTCGGACCTCCGTCACGTCCTCGAAGGTCGAGACCCAGCCGCCCTGGTCGAGCGGCTGGTGGAAGGTGATGACGATGCGTCCGTCCCGAAGCCGCTGCTCGAACACCCTCGGCGTCCGGCTCCTGTGAATCGCGAGCCGCTCGGCCAGGACCTCGTCGAAAGTCCTCCCCGGAAAGTGGCCGCTCGCGACGCGCTCCGCCAGGATGTCCCGGTACTGCGTGCCCGGCTTTCCGAGATGCTCCGAGACGCTGAACAACTCCATCCAGCGCTTGTTGCAGGTGATGAGCTTGTGCTCGCCGTCGAACATGCACAAGCCCTGCGTCATGTTCTCGACGGCGGCTTCGAAGCGTTGGCTCTGCAATTCGAGCTGCGCATGCAACTGCTCGCGATCGCGGCTGCTGAGCTGATCGAGCTCTTCGACCATCAGGGCGATCGAGCGCTCCGTCCGCCGGCGATCGCGATCGGTCTCGTCGTAAGCGGCGCTGACGAGCTCGGACAGCGCCGCGACGTCGAGCGTCCCTGCGGCGTCGGTCGCCCTGACGAGCTGCTTGGCGAGGAGCTTGTGCATCGCCTCAGGCCGCCTCGCTCAGGGTAGTGACGGTCATCGTCTGGTTGTGCAGCTCGCAGCGCCGCGAAGCCGCATGCGGCGAGAGCTCGCCATACGAATAGAAGCCGAGCCGAGCCCATCGCGGGTCGAGCTCGGCCCCGGCCGCCTCCACCTCGTCCGCGACGCGCTGGCCCATCAAAGGCGGCGGCCGATGCAGCTGACGAGCACCGCGACTCCCTCGCCGCGCATCGCGCCCGTCGTGGCCGCGGCCATCGTCGCTGCGGCCTGGCGCGCGGCTTCGCCCGACCCGGTGGCGAGGCGATCGAAGTTGCCGCGCATCAGCTGGGTGACCCAGCCCTGCGGGATCGTGCCCGCGAAGGTCATGGAGCGCGCCTCGCGGTCGACCCCCAAGATCGTGCGGACGACAATGTGGTCGGGCCGCTGCGGATCGAAGATCTGCAATGGGAACAGGAGGGCGCTGCCCGGCAGCGCCTTCGCGTCGTCTTCGCCGAGGTAGCGTTCGTAGAGGTCGAGGGCGGGCTTGCCGTCGAGCTCGAACAGCACGGTGCCGCTCGAGCGCGTGACCTTGCGGCGCGGGCCGAACACGTCCCAGCCGCCGGCGCTGCCGGTGCCGATCCGGATGCTCCGCCCGTAGAAGCCGATGCCGGCCACGAGACGGCTGCGCGGCGCGAAATCGGCGCCGACGAGCGTTTCGCCGAAGGCGGCCCCGTCGCCGGCCAACCCTCCGGACAGGGGCACGTGCGGGCCGACGGCGTCCGCGATCCCGGCGACAAGCTCGCTGCCGTTCACGTGCAATCCGTCCGACAAGACAAAAATGCCGGCGAGATCATTCCCCTGGAGCGCCCGGCCGATCGTCTCGCCGCAGATCCGGGAATCGGCCGCCTCCCCAAGGGAGGCATGGGCGAGGCGCACGGTCGTCGCGGCGAAACGGATCGCCACCGCGACGAGCGTGTCGTCGCTGACGTCGTCCCCGAGAATCTGGCCCCCGGTGCTGCAGCCGACGATGCGGGCGCGCGGGAACATGCGCCCCAGCTGCTGCGCCGCTTCGGCGAGGAGCTCGCGTCCGCCGAAGTAGAGAACGAGATGCGCCTCGGGAAGGGTGCCGCTCGGCGCAGCCCAACCCGTCGCCTCGTTCCAGAACAGTTTTGCAACCTGCATGGCCGGGCCCGGCTCGACGAATCGCGCCCGAGGGTAGGAGGACAAGGCTAACGATTCGCTTACGGGCCGGGCGCGCTCGCAACGTCACCCCGGGCAGCGCTGGGCTTGAGGACGGGATTGGCCGCGACGCGGAGCGCTTGGCGTGAGACGGTCGTCGCGAATCAGGGCAGCCGGGACAGAAAAGAAGCGAGCGCAACGAGCTGCTCGTCCGTGACCGGGTGGAGCACGCTCGTCATCATGCCGTCGAGGCCGGAGCGTTGGCCGCTCTTGTAGTCGCGCATCGTCTTGAGGAGGTAGTCCTCCCGCTGGGCGGCGAGGCGAGGGATCTGCTCGCGGCCCGCATAGTCCGGCAGGTGGCAGGTGCCGCAGCGATGGGCGTCGGCGACGGCTTTGCCGCTCGCCGTCGCGGCCGCGTCGGCGGGCCCGGGCGAGGGCACGCGCGCCTCTCCCGCAAAATAGGCCGCGAGATCCTCGATGTCCTTGTCCGACAAGGCCTTGGCGAGAGGCGTCATGATCTCGTTCCGGCGTTGCTGCTCGCGAAACAGGATAAGCTGGACGACGAGGTAAGGCGCCGGGTGCCCGGCGAGGGTCGGGACGGCTTCGCTTCGGGAATTGCCGCCCTCGCCGTGACAGGCGGCGCAGGCGGCCGCCAACTCCCGGCCGTTATCCGCCTGAGCCGCAAGAGCGTGCGAGACGAGGCCCGCGAGGAGGGCTGCGGGAAGGCCGAGCGTGCGTCGCATGGGAGGTGCCGCCGGCGTGCCGGCGGCTGTGCGCCTCATTTCTTGTGCGAGATGCGGTAGATGGCGCCGTTCCAATCGTCGGAGACGAGCAGGGAGCCGTCCTGCAGCACCTGGACGTCCGTCGGCCGCCCCCAGAACTTGTCGCCTTCGAGCCAGCCATGCGCGAAGCGCTCGACCAGCGGCGCGCCCTTGTCCTGGGGAGTGACCTGGACGACGTCGAAGCCTTCCTTCACGTCGCGGTTCCAGGAGCCGTGGCGGGCGACGATGATGCGGTCCTTGTATTCGGCCGGGAACATGCCGCCCGTGTAGAAGCGCATGCCGAGCGCGGCGGCATGCGGCCCGAGCAGCGCTGCCGGCGGCTCATGGCTCTCGCAGCTCTTGCCCTTGCCGAATTCGGGATCGAGGATGCTGCCGGCGTGGCAGACGGGGAAGCCGAAATTCTGGCCGGTCTTGGTGACGCGGTTCAGCTCTTCTTCGGGCTGCATGTTGGTGAGCCAGTCGCGGCCGTTGTCGGTGAACCAGAGCTCGCGCGTCTGCGGATGCCAGTCGAAGCCGACCGTGTTGCGCACGCCCCGCGCCACCACCTCGGCGCCGGCGCCGTCCGGCTTGATGCGCCGGATCTGCGCATGCGTGTCGGGCGGTTCGCAGATGTTGCAGGGTGCGCCGACCGGCACGTAGAGCATGCCATCGGGTCCGAAGGCGATGAACTTCCAGCCGTGCGGCTCGTCCTTGGGGAGGTCGGCATAGACCACCTTCGGCTCCGGCGGGCTGTCCAGACGATTCTCGATATCATCGTAGCGCAGGATGCGGCTGAGCTCGGCGACGTAGAGCGCCCCGTCCTTGAAGGCGACGCCGTTGGGGCGGTGCAAGCCTTGCGCGATGGCCTTGACCTCGCGCTTGCCGTCCCGCTCCACCACCGCGTAGACGCGGCCGAC
>DASQLE010000548.1:0-2996 GCA_035630175.1 Beijerinckiaceae bacterium | reverse complement strand
CGCGCCGTCGGGCGCTGCGTCGAACGGCGAGCCGAGCGCATCGCCGCTCTTCAGACGCTTCTGGGCAGCCTCGGTTACAAGGCGGTGCTGGCACGCGGCTACGCGCTCGTGCGCGACGATGCCGGCCGTCCGCTGCGCAGCGCCGCCACCGTCGCGCCGGGGCAGGCGCTTGCCATCGAATTCGCCGACGGCTCGATCAAGGCGAACGCCGAGGGAGCCGACAAGGGCGGCGTCGAGCCGGCGAAGCAAAAGCGCAAGAGAGCCGAGGCGCTGCAAGCCTCGCTGTTCGAGAGATGATCCCTCAGCGCTTGCCTAATTTATAGGCAAAACGAGGGCGCTGCGAAGAGTGCCGCTTCTTTCATCAACCCTTAACAGTCACCTCCGATTGTGGCGGCGCAATCCACAGGTGGTCGATGTCGATTCGGGTCAAGCTTCTGGCGTTGATGGGCGTGCTGGGCACCCTCCTTATTGCCTTGAGTTCCTGGCAGGCGATGGATGCTTGGGTCCAGGCGCGCACGGGCGCGCGTGCCGCCGAGGTCACGAAGATCGTCGATGAGCTGGTGACGGCCGCGAGCGCCTGGGCGGTGGAGCGGGGCGGCCTGAACGGCTTGCTGGCCAATCCGGCCGCCGCCAGCGACGAGCAGCGCCGTCAGGTCGCCGCCAAGCGGGCGGAGGGCAACGCCGCGTTCGAGCGTGCCGCGGCCCTGATCGGCGGCGCCCCTGCCATGGCGGCCGTCCGCGGTAGCCTCGCCACGGTTGCCGAGCTGCGCAAGCGCGCCGATGCGGCGCTGCAGGACGGCAAGGCCGATCCGAGCCTCACCGCAGCCTGGTTCCCGGCACTATCGGACCTGATCATGCGCAGTCAGGATCTCGCGTCCGGTCTCCGCAACGGCATCGCCGGGCGGGTCGACACGCGCGTGATGGAGTCGCTCGACCTCAAGCATGCGCTCTGGGAAACGAGCGAGTTCGCCGGGCGCGAACGCGGAATCATGAACGGCGCGATCGCCGCCGGCAAGCGTTTGGCGCCGGAGCAGCTCTTGAGCCTCGGCGCCTTCCGGGGCCGCGTCGAATCGGCGTGGGCCACCGTGCAGGCGGCGGATGATCATCTCGGCGCCGAGCCGCGGCAGGCCATCGCCGACGCCAACGCCCAGTTCTTCGGCCAATTCGAGAAGACGCGCGCGGAGGTCTATCGGGCCGGCGGCGAGGGCGCAGCCTATCCGATCCCGGCAGCGGAATGGTTCAAGCGCTCGACGGAGGCGATCGGGCATCTCCTCAACGCCCAGAAGGTCACCACGGCGGACCTCACCGCGCATGTGAACGGCGAGCGGACGGGAGCGGAGCGGCGGCTGGCGCTGGCGCTTGCCGCGCTGGTCGGATCCTTGGCCGCCGTCTCCGTGGCGGTGTGGGTGCTGCTGCGCCAGGTGACGGGTCCGCTCGCCGGCATGACGGCGGCGATGCGCCGGCTCGCCGATCACGACCTGACCGTCGAGGTGCCCGGCGCGGCGCGGCGGGACGAGATCGGCGGCATGGCCTCGGCGGTGCGGGTGTTCAAGGACAACCTGATCGAGACCGAGCGGCTGCGGGCCGACCAGGCCGAGACGGAACGGCGCGCCGCGGCGGAAAAGCGCCAGGCCATGGACGATCTCGCGTCCGATTCCGAACGCCGCGTCGGCACCGTCGTGCAGTCGGTGGCCGCGGCCGCAAGCCAGATGGGCGGCAACGCCCAGAGGCTGAACGAGGTGGCGGGCTCGACCAAGGAGCAGGCGGTGATCGTGGCGACCGCCTCCGTCGAGATGTCGTCCAACGTGCAGACCGTCGCGTCGGCGACCGAGGAGATGAGCGCCTCGATCGCCGAGATCAGCCAGCAGGTCGCCTCGACGCAATCGATCACCACGGAGGCGGTGGAGCAGGCGAGCCGCGCCGCCGCCATCGTCTCGACCCTGGCCGAGGCCGCCGATCGCATCGGCCAGGTCGTCGAGCTGATCAACGGCATCGCCGGGCAGACGAACCTGCTCGCGCTCAACGCCACCATCGAGGCGGCCCGCGCCGGCGAGGCCGGCAGGGGCTTCGCGGTGGTCGCGTCCGAGGTGAAGGCGCTCGCCACGCAGACCGCCAAGGCGACCGAGGAGATCGCCAGCCAGATCGCCGCCGTGCAGCACAACACGCGCGATGCCGTCTCGGCGATCGAGACGATCACGGCGACGATCGATCAGATCAAGCGCTATTCGGTCGGCGTCTCCTCGGCGGTCGAGGAGCAGACCGCGACGACGCAGGAGATCGCCCGCAACATCGAGCAGACCGCCCTTGCAAGCCGGGAGGTGAGCGGCCGGGTCGAGACCGTGTCGGGCGCCGTGTCGGCGACCGAGCAGGCGGCGCAGGAAATGCTCGCCGCCTCCGGCATGCTGTCGTCGAACGCCGCCACGTTGCGCAAGGAGGTCGAGTGCTTCATCGGCCAGGTGCGGGCGGCCTGATCGGCGACGCCGTTGCGTCCGGCGCATGACCCGCTTATCTCGGGGAGGGCGGCCCGCGCGAGGCGTTGCGATGAACAGGTTCGAAGGCGGCGGCGAGGCCGTGATCGAGTATCTCGACTCGAACATCCGCGTCGTCCGGCCGGGCTCCTACGTGCGCTGCGCCGTCACCGGCCAGGCGATCCCCCTCGACCAGCTCAAATATTGGAGCGTCGAGCGCCAGGAGCCCTATTCCTCGCCGGAGGCGGTGCTGAAGCGGCTCGGTGTCCCCCGCAAGGGCGCCTCGCGCAGCTGAGGTCTGGCCCGAGGTTTCGGGCCGGACTTGCAGTGACACGTCCGTCATCCCGATGCATCCGCGTGCGCGCCCTTGTGACGCGTGACAGCAGCGTCCGCGAGGCCGCCACGTCGTCGATCTCCAGCCGGACTGGAAGCGCCTGAATGCGCGCCGCAGCGCCGCCGAGCTCCGCGAGCCCGGCGATGCGGACGAGATCCTTCTCCGTGGTTACCAGGTCGAGACCGTCCGCGTCG
>DASQLE010000547.1:0-2118 GCA_035630175.1 Beijerinckiaceae bacterium | reverse complement strand
TTCACCGCCGCAGCCTGTTGGCCGCTTTGACCCTCGCTGCCGGCGCCGCGCTGTCGTCCGCGGTCGGCCTCGCACAGGAGGTGCGCCTGCGCTACGCGCATGTCGGCGCCGAGGGCGACATCCAATACTGGTTCGCCGATGAGGCCGCGAAGCGCATCCCCAAGGCGACCGAGGGACACGTCACCGTGCAGGTGTTCCCGAACTCGCAGCTCGGCGGCGTCCAGGAGATGATCGACGGCGTCAAGTCGGGCGCGATCTCGATCGGCCACCACGAATTTGCGTCGCTGGACCGCCTTGCCAAGGACATTGCCGTCTTCAACGCGCCCTTCGTCTATCGCGACGGCGCGCACGCGCTTGCCGCGACCGATCCGCGCGCGTCCGAGGTGCTGCAGGAGTTCAACAAGAAGCTCGTCGAGGCCGGCAACATGCGCATCGTCGGCCGCCTGTTCCGTGGCGCGCGCCAGATGACCGCCAAGCAGGCCGTCTATTCGCCGGCCGACCTCCAGGGCAAGCGCTTCCGCGGCGTGCCGATCCAGCTTTGGACGACGATGATCCGCGGCTTCGGCGGTATCCCGACGCCGGTCGAGGTCGCCGAGCTGCCGACCGCTTTGATGACCGGGATGGTGATCGGGCAGGAGAATCCGCTCACCATGATCAACGCCAACAAGCTCTACGAGGTGCAGACCCACGTCATGCTGACCGGGCACATGCAGAACGTGCTGCCGGTTTTCGTCAACGAGCGGGTCTGGCAATCGGTGTCGGCGAAGGACCGCGACGCCATCCTCGAGGCCCTCGAGGGCATCGCCCAGGATACGCTGAAGCAGGCGCAAAAGGCCGAGCTCGAGCTGATCGACGAACTCAAGAAGAAGGGCATGACCTTCGTGACCGAGAAGGATGGGCTCAAGGTCGCTGAGTTCCGCGAAAAGGTCGCGGCCGAGATCGCCAAGGACTTTCCGACCTGGAAGGCTTACATGGACCGCATCGTGGCGGTGAAATAGCGCCGCCGCGTGCGCGGCACGCCGCTTCGGCGGCGTGCCGCCTTTCATGCCCCTGACCTCTCCGATGTCAGAAACGATCCCGAGCGCGCTCCTGTCGCGCGAAGACCACGCGCCGGCGGACGCCTTCGCGCCCGACCGCGCGCTGTCGCCCCTACGGCGCGTGTTGCGCTGGACGAGCCTTATCGTTGTCGCGGTCATGATTGCGCTTCCGGCGATCCAGGTGGTGCTTCGGGAGTTCTTGAACCTGCCGTTCGTCGGGGCGGAGGAGCTGACGCGCTTCATGCTGATCTGCGTCGTGTTCGTGACGCTGCCCTACGTCGTCGCTTCCGGCGCCAATATCCGTCTTGAAGAGGGCCTGCACCTCCTCCCGCAGCGCATGCAACGCCTGATCCATCTCGCCATCGCAGCGACGGGCGCCGTCGCCTTCGGCGTGACGGCGGCCTCGATCGGCGTCGCGACGCTACGCAATTTGCAGAACGCCACCCCGACGCTTGGCATTCCCTATTGGGTGTTCTTCTCGGCGGCCTTCATTGGGTTTGCCGCCACGGCGGTCGAGTTCGCGCTGCAGCTCTGGAAGGTGGCGACGCGGCGCCCGCCCTTCGTACGATTCGCCGACGAGGCTCCGCCGGACGACATGGGCGCCCTCGAGGCGGCCCTCGTCGCCGAGGCCGATCGCGGCGCGGAGGGGCGCCGGTGACATTTCTCCTGCTCGGCGCCTTCACTGCATTCTTCCTGCTGGGCTGGCCCGTGGTGCTCGCCGTGATGATCCCGGCGGTCGTCTACGTCCTGTGGAACGGCTTCCCGATCGAGCTCATCGGCCAGCGCATGGCTTATGCCCTCGATTCCTTTCCCCTCGTCGCCGTGCCGGTGTTCATCTTCGTCGGCAACCTGATGAACCAGTCGGGCATCACGGAAGTGATCTACCGCTTCGCCACCACGCTCGTCGCGCGCGTCCATGGCGGGCTCGCTCAGGTCAATATCGTCGGCAGCCTGATCTTCTCCGGCATGAGCGGCGCCGCGCTCGCCGACATCGGGGGCCTCGGCCGGATCGAGGTCAAGGCCATGGCCTCGCACGGTTTCAAGCGCGAGTTCGCCGGAGCCTTGACCTGCGCCTCCGCGA
>DASQLE010000546.1:0-3944 GCA_035630175.1 Beijerinckiaceae bacterium | reverse complement strand
GCCGTCCTCACCGATCGCGATGAAGACGGCGGGATCGTCGCGCCAGCCGTTCGGCATGCCGTCTGCGCCGAACTTCTTCTCCTGGGCCGGCACTGCCGTCGGCAGGCCGACGGCGAGGACGAACACGCCGGCGCCGGCGAGAAGGGCGCGGCGGCTGACATTGGCGAGGCCGCCCGTCGTGTCGAGGACATGCTCGGTCATAGGCGCGCTCCCCTGGCTCAGGATGGATTCGATCGGCTCGTCAGGCTCTGGCCGCCTGCTTGATGGCGGCGCGGATGCGCGGATAGGTACCGCAGCGGCACAGGTTGCCGCTCATGGCGGCGTCGATGTCCTCGTCCGTCGGCTTCGGCGTGTCCTTGAGGAGCGAGGCGGCCTGCATGATCTGCCCGGTCTGGCAATAGCCGCATTGCGACACGTTGAGGTCGCGCCAGGCCACCTGCACCGGGTGGCGTCCATCCGGAGACAATCCCTCGATGGTCGTGACGGTCAGGCCGGCGGCAGCCGCAACGGGCGTCTGGCAGGCGCGCACGGCAGTGCCGTCGAGATGGATGGTGCAGGCGCCGCATGCCGCCACGCCGCAGCCGAACTTGGTGCCGGTCAGGCCGAGCTCGTCGCGCAGATACCAGAGCAGCGGCATGTCGGGGTCGCCGTCATAGCGGCGCTCGGACCCGTTCACGATGAGAGTGGTCATCGGCGCAATCCTTCTTGGCGAGCCAAGAGAGATCCGGTCTCGAACCGAGGCCGATCGGGCGGCGTAACGCCGTTGCGGAAACCGGATCCACGCTTGATCTGACGGCGCGCATCCTGCGCCGATCGGGCGCAAAGGCAAGCGGCTCCCATTGCAACTTCTCGTGACTCGGATGCGCGATGCGCAAGACATCTGCCGTCATCCTCGGGCGCAGCCCACCGAGTCCGGGTTTCGGCCGGCCCGACCGTAAACTCCGGCGGAGCCCGGAGGATGACGGATCGCGTCGCACGACGATGCGGTGGAAAGAGGGGCGGCGCGCGCTCAGCCGAACAGGGCGTCGATATCGTTCTGCGCGACGTGGCCCTCGTCTTCGTCGAGCTTCGGCCCGTTGAGGAGGCTCTTTTCGTGATCGCCGTCGTCGTTTGCGTGACCGGAGAGATCCCTGAAGGCTTCGAGGCCGCCCCACACGCCGATCATCTTGTCGAGGCGCTCCTCCACGAATTTGAGGACGTTGACGATCTTGTGGATGCGCTGCCCAGTCAGATCCTGGAAGTTGCAGGCCTCGTAGAGGCCGACGACGCGGTCGAGGATGGCGCCGACATGGTCGTTGTTGCCGGTGTCGACCCCGGCCGCGCGCAGCATGTTGGCGCTGGTCTCGATCTCCTCAACGGCCGAGAGGATGTTCGTCGTCGCCTGCTCGGTGGCGCCGACGACGGCATCGAGCTCGCCGGCAACGCGGCGCATACCCTTTCCTTCGAACTCGGAGCGGTGGATCGAGGCGATCTCCTGCTTGGTCGAGGTGATCGCGTCCTTCATGGCGTCGAGCTCGGCGCGCAGCTGATAGACTTCGCCGATTTCCTTGCGGTAGGCCTCGACGACATCGCTCGCCAGGCGCTGGCTCGGGTCGAGGAAGCGCTTCAGCTCCATGACCGTGGTCAGAATCTCGCTGAGGCGGGGATCGTCGCCGGCTTGTGCCGCCGCCTCGTCGCACGGCGCGACGGCACGCTGATCGGCCCCGAGAATCTGTTCGATCCGATAGCGTTTTCTGGCGAGTGACATAAGGAGCTCTTGGCCCTGGCCGCAGCGGGGGACAACGGTCACCATGGCCGCAATTGCTTGCGATATCTTAAATGCCCGTTCGGCATGCGGCCTTCCTACACCCGTCATCCTCGCGCTGCGCAGCGGACTCGAAGACCTCGTGACGAGAACGGCGTCGGCGCGGCGGTAACCGGGCTGACGGCGCGGCGGAACGAGATCCTTGGGTCTCCGCGTCGTTCCGCCCGAGGATGACGATGCGGGGGTGAACGGTGGGCCGCTCCTTAACTATTTGCCCGGATGCTGGCCCTCGATCCGCGATCCGCGCCATGACAAAACATCAGCTCCTAACGCCCGTTGTCCTGATCGCCCTCGCCCTCGTCAGCGAGGCGCAGGCGCAGGTGCTGTTCAACACGCCGGACGGGCCTTTGATGGTGCGTCCGCATCTCGGCCGGGCGCAGCCGTTGCGCGCTCCCGTTGCCATGGTCGCGCCGACCGCGCCCGGCCATTACGGCGGCGGCTTCATCGAGCTGTTGATGACTGGCAGCGATCCCGGCCCCGGCCTGCGCCAAGCCTCTCCGAACGTCCAGGCCGGACGGCACATCACCGCCCTTCCCGGCGCCCATCCGGCCGCTATCCGCCGCGTCGTCGATCCGCGCTTTCATCGCCAGATCGTCGCCTATGAAGGCCGCCAAGGGCCGGGCAGCATCGTCATCGATACGCCGAACAAGTTCCTTTACCTGGTCCAAGAGGGCGGCACGGCGATCCGCTACGGCATCGGCGTCGGCCGTCCGGGCTTCGAATGGGCCGGCCTCAAGGCGGTCACCAGCAAGCGGGAATGGCCGGATTGGCATCCACCGGCGCAGATGCTCAGGCGCAGGCCGGATCTGCCGCGCTACATGGCGGGCGGACCTGCCAACCCGCTCGGCGCGCGCGCGCTCTATCTCGGCTCGTCGCTCTACCGGATCCACGGCACGAACGAGCCCTGGACCATCGGCGAGGCCGTCTCGTCCGGCTGCATCCGCATGATGAACGACGACGTAGTCGACCTTTACAACCGAACCCGCGTCGGCACGCGCGTTCTCGTTATCTGACGCTAGGGCGGTCCATGTGCGTCCCGGCTATCTGTCGCAATTAACCTGTGTTAGCTGAGACAAAGCACGCCCGTTGTCGGGGCGCGTTCGCAGCCTGGGCTTGCATGAGACCCTCCCTTCCTTCTGCGCAGGCAATCGATCGAAAAAGAGCCTCAGGATGCCTCGTTACTACTTCCACCTCGTCCGCGAAGACGAGCGCATTCCCGATGATGACGGCGCAGAGCTTAACCCGGAGGATCTGAGGCCCGATCTGCTGCTGCGCCTGCTGCAGGCCATCCGGACCGGGGAGGATCCGAGCCTTGTCGAGGAATGGCATGGATGGTCGGTCGAGATCACCGACGAGGCCGGCCGCGTCGTTCAGGTGATCGTCGTCTAGGAGCGCTTGGCTCCGCTCCGCGCCTTGCTGGCCCGCCTCAGAACGGCGATCAGGTGCGCCACGATGCGGGCCATGTCGCCATCACGGACGTCTTGCGACGCCTCGGCCCTGTCCGAAGGCTCCGACCTCTGCGAGGTTTTCGGCTGCTTCATAATGGACCCTCCTGACGCCACGAGTCCGGTGCCGAGACCCTTATTCTCCTTTGCGATTTCTCCTTCATGACAGTCCACGGGACCCAGCCTCGTTTCTAGATCAGCGCGGAGCGCCATGCATTCACGTTCCTGAAAGAGCCGGCCGGCAGCGCCGGTCCGCATGGCTCACCCGATCGCGGCGAAAGCCGCGAGCACGACCGCCACGTCACCGAGCAGAAGGCCGAAAACGGCCATGCCGACGATCGGGATGGGATACGCGTCTTGCCGGAACGCGCGCGATTGCGTCTCGGCTCGCGACGGCAGCATCGTCATCGGAATGCCCTCGTTTCCACTTGCTTTCCGCCCGACAGTGCCGGACCTTGACGGGTCCGTCTGTGACCTAGCGCACAGGAGCAGCGGCGGCCGGCCGGGCGCTCGCGGGGACGTCACGGCTGCCGCGAGCGTCTTTGCTGGTCGAGGAGGATGAACACGCCGCTCCCGGCAATCACGGCGGCTCCGCTCCACAACCACAGATCGGGGACCTGTCCGAACACGAGGAAACCAAGCAAGGCCGCGCCGAGGATCTGGGCGTAGTTGAAAGGCGACACGAACGGCGCCGG
>DASQLE010000545.1:0-8069 GCA_035630175.1 Beijerinckiaceae bacterium | reverse complement strand
CGCGGCGGCCAGAGCTTCGTGGTCTGTCCGCGCATTGAGGATATCGAGCCGCTGGCGAAGCGCCTCGCCACGCTCGTGCCGGAACTCTCGGTCCTCCTCGCGCACGGCAAGATGCCGGCGGCCGAGATCGACGATGCCATGGTTCGCTTCGCCGATGGGGACGGGGACGTGCTCCTCGCCACCAACATCATCGAAAGCGGCCTCGACGTGCCGCGCGCCAATACCATGCTCGTCTGGCGCGCCGACCGCTTCGGCCTCGCGCAGCTGCACCAGCTGCGCGGTCGCGTCGGCCGCGGCCGCGTGCGCGGCATCTGTTATCTGATGACCGACCCTGAGGCGAAGATCGGCGCTGCCACGCGCAAGCGGCTGGCGACGCTCGAAACCATGGATCGCCTCGGCGCCGGCTTCGCCATCAGCGCCCGCGACCTCGATGCGCGCGGCGCCGGCGACCTGTTCGGCGAGGACCAGGCCGGGCATGTCAAGCTGATCGGCATGGGTCTCTACCGGCACCTGCTCGAGCGGGCTCTGCGAGCGGCGCGCGGCGAGCCGCCGCCGGATGAGTGGTCGCCCGGGCTCAACCTCGGAGCCGCCGGCCGCATCCCGGCGCACTACGTCCCGGAAACCGAGGTGCGCATCAACCTCTACGCGCGGCTCGCCAAGCTGACCGACGAGAGCGACGTCGACGCCCTCGGCGAGGAGATCGAGGATCGCTTCGGCGCTCCGCCGGAACCGGTGCGCGAGTTGTTCGCGCTGACGCGCCTCAAGCATCTGTGCCGCCGGGCCGGTATCGCGCGGGTCGATGCTGGGCCGCAGGCCATCGCCGTGAGCTTCCGCCTCGACCGGAGCGGCGAGGCGGCGATCGAACGGCTGATCGGCGCCTCCGAAGGGCGCTTGGCGTGGCGCGGCGAGCGCCTCGTTTACGGGCGCGAGACCAGTAGCGCCGAGGAGCGTCAGACGGTGACGCTCAAATTCCTCGCCAAGCTCGTGGAGGTGCTCGGCTAGAGTCGATGCCATCCCTCCCCTTCAGGGGAGGGCGGATTCGCATGCGGCAGCCTGCGAGCCGGGCGGGCTCATGGCGCGCAGCGCCAAATCTTGTCGTGGCGCGAGCCACCCCGGTCGCTGCCGCGACTCGGCCCTTCCCTGAAGGGGAGGGATTTAGTTCAGCAGGCGGCCTTGCCGCATTGGCGCGTCGAGGCGACGATCTTGCGCAAGGGGTCGAGGCCGACGGCGCCCGAGATGATCTCCTCGCCGATGACGAAGGCCGGCGTTCCGGTGAGCCCGAGCTTGTCGCCAAGCTCCATGTTCTCCTGCAGCGCGGCGCGCACCTCCGGGTGGTCGAGGTCCTTTTGCAAGCGGGCCATGTCGAGGCCCATCTCCTTGGCCACCGCCGTCGCGCGCTCGGCGTTGACGCGCCCGCGCGTCTCCATGACCTTGATGTGGTAGTCGAACAGCTTGTCGCCGCTGATCTGCTGCTTGACCGCGAGCCCGACGCGGCTCGCCTCCACCGATTCCGGCCCGAGAACCGGGAAATCCTTGAGCACGACGCGCAGCTTGGGGTCGCTCTTCATGAGCGTGCGGAGATCGGCCAAGGCGCGTTTGCAATAGCCGCAATTGTAGTCGAAGAACTCGACCAGGGTGACGTCGCCCGAGACGTTGCCGACGACGTTGCCCCGCGGCGATTGCAGCAAGGTGGCCCGCTCCGTCTGCAGCGCGCTCTTCTGCGCCGTCTTCTGCGCCTCCTGCTGCCGACGCTCGAGCTCGACGATGGCCTCCTGGATGATTTCCGGGTTGGCGATGAGATAGTCCCGGACGATCTGCTCGACCGCCTTTTTTTGCGGATCGCTCAAGGGCGGCGATTGCGCCAAGGCAGCCGGCACGGCGGCGGCGGCGAGCATCGCCAGCGCGGCGCCGGCCTGCAGGGCGCGGGTGAAACGAGGAGGCATGAGGCGGGTCCTTCCCAAATTGATCACGATCGTTCGCTGCCCGGCGGGCGGTAGTTGAAGATGTCTTCGGCCTTGAGATAGCCCGGCGAGCCGGGCGGCAGCTTCTGCATGGCCCGGCTCGCTTGCGTCTGCGCGTTGCGGAGGTCGCCGGCATTGAAGAAGGCCTGCGCCGAGGACAATTCGGCCATGCCGATATTGCCTTTGCGTCCGTAAGCCGTGGCGAGGTGCCGGAAAGCCTCGCCGAATTCCGGCTCGCGGATGGAGGCGTTCGAGAGCTCGCGGATCGCCTCCTCGAGGAAGCGCGGCTCGCCGGCGGCGACGAGGGCGTGGCCGAGCATGGCTCGGATCGGAACGGCGCCGGGCGTCAGCGACACGGCCCGACGCAGGGGCTCGATCGATTCGAGCGCGCGGCCGCTCTCCAGGAGCGCCTGGCCCTTCAGCTCGTGAAAGTAAGCGTTGTTCGGCTGCTCGCGGATAAGCGCGTCGATGGTCGCGAGCGCTTCCGACAGCCGCCCGCTCCGATACGCCTGCACGGCGCGGGCGTAGCGGGCCGGCGCCGACGTGTCGCGCAGGGGATAGCGCCGGCCGACCGTCTCCGGACGTTCGGTGAAGCCGAACAGCTTGGCCCGCATGAGGTCATGGCGTGCCTGCAGAGCGGGCGAATCCTTCTTGGCGAAATGCGGGCTCTGCTTGGCGAGCGTCTCGAGCTGGGCGATGCGCTCGGCCGGCAGCGGGTGGCTCAACCGATAAGGATCGAGCGTGCCGGACTGGAAGATGGCGGCGTCGTTGAAGCGGCGAAACGTCTTCAGCATGCCGCTCGGGGACTGCCCGGTGGCGGTGAGATAGCGCAGCGCCGCCTGATCGGCCGCCTGCTCCTCGGTGCGCTGGTAGGCGAGGAGATTGCGCATCACGAGTTCCTGGCTGCCGGCTAGGGTGCCCATGGCTCCCGTGCCGGCGCCGCCGACCCGCCCGCCCGACTGCGACGCGCCGACCACCGCGCCGGCGCCGGCGAGCATGCCGATCACGGAGAGCGCCTTCGCCTTGGTGATTTCCTGGCGCAGGCGGGCGAGATGGCCACCCTCGATATGGCCGGTTTCGTGCGCGAGCACGCCGATGATCTCGTTCGGTGTCTCGGAATCCATGAGCGCGCCGACATTGACGAAGATCTTCTGCCCGTTGGCCACGAAGGCGTTGAAGGACCGTTCGTTGACGAGAACGATCTGAGTCGCCTTGGCGCTGATGCCGGCGGCGCGGAAGATCGGCCCCATATAGTCGCGCAGGAGCTGCTCGGTTTCGGCATCGCGCACCATCGGAGCCTTCGGCCCGCCTTGGGCCGACGCCGGCAACGGCGCGGCGATCAAGAGAGCGGCCGCAAGCGTTCGAAACCGGGTTGCGATCGAGGAGCGGGGCAGGTTTGGCATCGGATCGTGGCTAAGAACGGACGGCGGCGGTCAATTCAGGTTCCGCGGGGCGGTTGAGCGGTGCGGGCCGAGGCGATAGGACGGCTCCGCCCCCAACCGGCCGGATCATGAAACCGATCGCCCATGCGCCTGTCCCCCGTCTCGCCCGCCGCGTCGGGCAGGTGACCCCTTTCCTCGCCATGGATGTGTTAGCCGCGGCCGCGGCAAAAGAAAGGCGAGGGGACAGCGTCGTTCATATGGAGGTGGGGCAGCCGTCCGCGCCGGCGCCGCAGCGGGCCCGCGAGGCGGCCCGGGCGGCGCTCGCCGACGGGCGCATCGGCTACACGGAGGCGCTCGGGCTCGCCGCGTTGCGCGAGCGGATCGCCCGCCATTACCAGGAGGCTTACCGGGTCGCGGTGCCGCCGGAGCGGGTGGTCGTCACGACCGGCTCGTCGGCGGGGTTCGTCCTTGCATTCCTGGCGCTGTTCGATGCCGGCGCTCGCGTCGCCATCACGGCGCCGGGCTATCCGGCCTATCGCAACATCCTGGCGGCGCTCGAGCTCGAGGCCGCGCCGATCCCGCTGACCGGCGCCGATGGCTGGATCATGACCGCCGACAGCGTGGCGCGTCTGCATGCCGCCGAACCCCTCGCTGGGGTTCTCGCCATGAGCCCGGCCAACCCGTCCGGCACGATGATCGGCCGTGAGGCCCTGCGGCGGCTCGGCGAAACCTGCAAGGCCCTCGGCTTGTGGTTCGTCTCGGATGAGATCTATCACGGCCTCACCTACGGCGAGCGCGCCGCCACGGCGCTCGCCTTCGACGACGACGCGGTCGTCATCAACAGCTTCTCGAAATATTACTGCATGACCGGCTGGCGCATCGGCTGGATGGTGGTGCCGGAGCGTCTCGTCCGGCCGATGGAGCGCCTGGCGCAGAACCTCTACATCTCGCCGCCTTACCTGTCGCAGGTCGCCGCGCTGGCGGCTTTCGATGCGGCGGAGGAACTGGAGGCCGTCAAGGCCGGATATGCCCGCAACCGGGCCATGCTGCTGGAGGAGTTGCCGCGGCTCGGGCTCGGCGAGATGCATCCGGTGGACGGGGCGTTCTACATCTATGCGGACGTGGCGCGCTTCACCAACGACTCGGTCGCCTTCTGCAAGCGCCTGCTCGAAGAAGCCGGCGTCGCCGCGACGCCCGGCCTCGATTTCGATCCGCTCGAGGGAGCGCACCACCTGCGCCTGTCCTTCGCGGGATCCGAAGCGGATTGCGGCGAGGCTTTGCGCCGCCTCACAGGCTGGCTCACGTCCTAACCTGTCCTCCTACGGATCTCGGCTGTTGCCGAGACCCCCGCCTTATCGGATGCGCAAGTCGGAAGCATCCGACTTGCGTATGGGGAGGGTGGTGTGGGTGCGTTTCTTACGAGCCGCTGAGGACGGACTTGGCCTTCGACCACCAGCCGGCCCGCTTCGGGCGATCGGGATCCGGCGGTGTCAGCACGACCGCCACGGGCTCGGGCTCCGGGAGCTTCGGCGCGGCGGGCTCGGGCGCGGCCTCGGTCGCCGGCGCGGCGTCCTCGTCGGCTGCGCCGCCATTCGCCCTCTCGGCAGGGGCCGGTTCCCGGGAGTCCGCGAGCGCAATCGGCGTCTCTGCCCGGTCCCGGCGGGAAGCGGCGCCGGATAGCGGCTCGTCGGCCGGCTCGGCGCCAGCCTCCTCGCGGGATGAGACGCCGACCGCCTCATCACGGGGTTCTCCCCGCGAGAATCCGCCGGCCTCGTCACGATTGCGGCCGCGCCCGCGGCCGCGCCGCCGGCCGCGGCGCTCGCGACGGCGGCCGTCGCCTTCCTCGCCCTCGCCGCCCGTATCCGCGGTGAGAGGTTCATGGTCCGCGCTGCTCTCGTCCGGCTCGTCGGCGTCCTCGGCATCGTCCTGCTCGCCTTCGTCGCCCGCGTCGCCCGCGCCGGCCTCGAAGGATTCCTCGCGCAACTCGCCGCCGCGGCCGCGCCGCCGCCGACGGCGGCGCCGGCGGCGCCCGCCATCCCCGTTCGTCTCGGTGGCGGCATCAGCATCGGCATCGGCATCGGCCATCTCGTCGCCGGATTCGTCGATCTCGCTGTCCGTCTCGTCGAGCGGCGCGATGGCGTCGATCTGCACCCCGGTCGCCGGCGCCTTGCGCTCGATTCGGGTGGCCGGCTCGCCGCGGTCGACCGCGAACACGGTCATGCCCGACAGCGAGCCGTCGGGCACGATGTCGATGCGCACGCCGAAACGGCTTTCGAGATCGTGCAGATGGGTGCGCTTGTGGTTGAGCACGTAAAAAGCGGCTTCCTCGCGGGTGCGCACGACGAGGTTGTGGGCCGCGCTCCTGATCAGGGTTTCCTCGAGCGTGCGCAGCAGATGCAGGGCGACCGACGGCGTCGCGCGCATGACGCCGGTGCCGGCGCAATGCGGGCAGGGGATCGACGAGCTCTCCAGCACGCCCGTGCGGATGCGCTGCCGCGACATTTCCATCAGGCCGAACGGCGAGATGTGCCCGACCTGGATGCGGGCGCGGTCGTTCTTGAGGCTGTCCTTGAGCCTCTTCTCGACGGCGCGGTTGTTGCGCTTCTCCTCCATGTCGATGAAGTCGATGACGATGAGGCCGGCCAGGTCGCGCAGCCGCAGTTGCCGGGCGATCTCCTCGGACGCTTCGAGGTTGGTGCGGAGCGCCGTGTCCTCGATGTTGTGCTCGCGGGTCGAGCGGCCCGAATTCACGTCGATCGAGACGAGCGCCTCGGTCGGGTTGATGACGAGGTAGCCGCCGGACTTGAGCTGCACCTGGCTCGAGAACATGGCGTCGAGCTGGGCTTCGATGCCGTATTTGGCGAAGAGGGGCTGCTCCTCCTTGTAGAGCTGCACGGCCTTGGCATGGCTCGGCATGAGCATGCGCATGAAGTCCTTGGCCTCGCGGTAGCCCTCCTCGCCGGCGACGAGGATCTCGTCGATCTCCTTGTTGTAGAGATCGCGGATGGCGCGCTTGATCAGCGAACCCTCCTCGTAGACGAGGGCCGGCGCGCTCGATTTGAGCGTCAGCTCGCGCACGCTTTCCCACAGGCGCATCAGGTATTCGTAGTCGCGCTTGATCTCGGGCTTGGTGCGGGACGCGCCGGCCGTGCGCAGGATGATGCCCATGCCCTGCGGCACCTCGAGATCCTGGGCCACCTCCTTGAGGCGCTTGCGGTCCTCCGCGCTCGTGATCTTGCGCGAGATGCCGCCGCCGCGCGCCGTGTTCGGCATCAGGACGGAATAGCGCCCGGCGAGGGACAGATAGGTGGTCATGGCGGCGCCCTTGTTGCCGCGTTCCTCCTTGACCACCTGCACGAGCAGGATCTGGCGCCGCTTGATCACCTCCTGGATCTTGTAGTGCCGGCGCACCGGCCGGTGGCGGCGCTCGGACACCTCTTCGAGGGCGTCGCCGCCGCCGAGATCCTCGACGACCTGCTCTTCGCCGACGGGCTCGCCGTTGCCGTCGGCCTCGCCGTTCTCGTCCTCCGGCGCCTCCGCCCCGAGGGCCTCGGCCGAATAACCGTTGTCGTCGCCGCTTTCGTCGACGTCGTCGCGGCCATTCTCGTCCTGATCGACCGGGTCGCGGCGCTCCTCCGCTTCCTCTGCCGCGCTCAGCGTCTCGGCAGCGTCATCGACACGGTCGTGCCCGGCCTGCTCCGTCTCGAACCCGTCCCCGTTGCTCTGTTCCGAGCCGTCCTGATCCGAATTGACCGGCGACGCCGGATCGGCATCCGCGGGTGCCGCGGACGTCTCGTCGGCTTCCTGCCGCTCGCTCGCGACCGTGTCGCCGCGGTCCCGAGCCCTTGCCGCGGAACTCCTGCGGCGTCCGCGGCGGCCGGCGGCGCGTTCCTCGTCGTGCTCGGCGTCGCGCTCGTGGCGGGCTTCCTCCTCGAGGAGCGCCTGCCGGTCGGCGACCGGGATCTGATAGTAATCGGGATGGATCTCGCTGAACGCGAGGAAACCGTGCCGGTTGCCGCCGTAATCGACAAAGGCGGCCTGCAGGGACGGCTCGACCCGAATGACCTTGGCCAGATAGATGTTACCGCGGAGCGGCCGTCTATTGGCGGATTCGAAGTCGAATTCCTCGACCTTGCTGCCCCGCACCACGACGACGCGGGTTTCCTCTGGATGCGAGGCATCGATAAGCATTTTGTTGGCCATGACGAACTCTCGACATGGCGATCATCGACGATCGTGCGCGCGCACGCAGCCCCGAGGCAAGCTCTGCCTCAGGCGGGACGGCATCTCTGCTTCATAATCGTCATTGATCGCGACTGCGCATCCCGTTGGGAGGCGCTGTTGACGTATCTGGGCCGCCGATCTCACCGCTGATGGGAGCGGGCGGGGACGGATGCGAAACGGTTCGCCTTCGTCGGCTGGCGCATGATGGGAGACAACTGATCCCGTCGGTGCGCCCATAAATCTTCGGCCCTGCGAAATCGATGAGCCGGGTAGAGCACGCTGCCGAAAAGTGGACACCACTTCTCGGAAGAACAGCATGCTCAACTCCTTGGAATCGATCACATTCATGCGTCTTGATTGATTCAATCGAGACGCATCGTGATCTAACCGGCCACCGGGTAGCGGCGTGACGCCGCTCGATCGACCACCGGCCGGGAAGCGCAGACGAAACAGGACAAGCGATCCTACAGGAGCGATCGAGAGCTGACCGTCTTCCCGCGGG
>DASQLE010000544.1:0-2013 GCA_035630175.1 Beijerinckiaceae bacterium | reverse complement strand
CAGGCCGGCCCGATGCGCCGCCCGCCAGCGGCGCTCGCCGGCGACGATCTCGTAGGCGTCCGGGCCCTTTCCCAGGGCCCGCACCACGATCGGCTGGATGATGCCGCGCTCGCGGATCGAGCCGGCGAGGAAGTCGAGATCGGTCTCATTGAAGGTCTTGCGTGGATTGCGCGGGTTGGGGCGCAGGAACTCGACCGGCACGCGCCGCTGGCCGCGGGCGCGCTCGACCACTTCCGTCTCGTTGCCCGCGTCTCCGATCAGCGCGGCGAGGCCGCGGCCCAGGCGCGGCCGGATTGCTTCTTGAGCCATGATGATTCCTCGACGGTTACGCGGCCTTCAGCGCCCGTTCGCGCTGCAGGAGCTCCGAAGCCAGCTTGAGGTAAGCCTGCGAGCCTGCGCATTTTAAGTCGTATAATAGGACTGGTTTCCCATGAGACGGTGCCTCGGACACCCGCACGTTGCGCGGGATCATCGTCTCGTAGACCTTCTTGCCCATGAATTCGCGCACGTCCGCCACGACCTGGCCGGCGAGATTGTTGCGCGGATCGAACATGGTCAGAACCACGCCGTGGATGGTCAGGCGCGCGTTGAGCGTTTCGCGGACCTGATCGACCGTTTTGAGCAACTGGCTGAGCCCCTCGAGGGCGAAGAATTCGCACTGCAACGGAACCAGCACGGCATCGGCCGCCGTCAATGCGTTGATGGTAAGAAGGTTGAGCGAGGGCGGGCAGTCGATCAGAACATAGCTATAGGCGCCCGCGCCGGCGGTTTGGGCGACCAGGGCGTCAAGGGCGTTCAGGAGCCGATGGGCGCGGGTGCGCTCCTGAGCGATCTCGAGCTCGACGCCGAGCAGATCAAGCGTCGACGGGACGATGGCGAGGTGAGGCACGCTCGTTTCGGCGATAGCGCTCTTCAGGTCCGTGTCGCCGGTCAGGACGTGATAGGCCGACAGTCGACGCTGCCCGCGGTCGAGACCGAGCCCGGTCGAAGCGTTGCCCTGCGGATCGAGATCGATGATCAGGACGTTCTCGCCGATCGCCGCCAGCGCCGTGCCGAGGTTGATGGCGGTCGTGGTCTTGCCGACGCCTCCCTTCTGGTTGGCGAGAGCGAAGACTCTCGGGCGGGCTGGTTCTGTTCGGGGAGACGGGAGTCCGTCGCTCGTCATGTTAGCCGCGCTGTGTGAGGGATCGGATCCGGATAATGCGAGCCAGCGAATCAGTCCGACTCGGCAGGAGCTCGGCATCGAAGGTCCAGGATTTCGCCGCCTCGGTCAATTCACCTTCCGCGCCGCGCCCTTTGGGGAACAGGCCGAGTGTCCCGGTTGTCAACAGACCGCGCGTGACGGCGAGCAGCTGCGGCAACGGGGCGAAGGCGCGCGCCGTCACCACGTCGGCGCCTGTCAAGCCCGGGAGCAAGGCCTCGGCCCTTCCCTCGTGGATGGTCACGGGCGCCCCCGTGAGCCGCGCGACGTGGCGGAGGAAGGCGCATTTGCGACCGTTGCTCTCGACGAGGCCGACGCTCATTCCGGGCCGCTCGAGCGCCGCGATGCCGAGCACCAGCCCGGGAAAGCCGGCTCCCGAACCGAGATCGAGCCATCGAAGGGCGTCGGGCGCAAGGGCTACGAGTTGCAGCGAGTCGGCCACGTGCCGCATCCAGACTTGCTGCAGCGTGGCGGGCCCGACGAGGTTCTTCACCCCCTGCCAGCGCCGTAGCTCCTCGACGAACACATCGAGGCGGCTAGCTGTTTCACGTGAAACAGGCGTGATCGCGAGCGCCTGCTCGCGATCCGTTCGAGGGATGCCCACGTGTCAGATGGCTGCCGCGCTCGCGCGGCTCGCCCGGCCGGGCTTGCGCGCATGCGCGGCGAGGAGGGTGATCGCCGCCGGGGTCATGCCCTCGATGCGCGCGGCCTGCCCGAGCGTGCGTGGCCGGACGAGGTCGAGCTTCGACCGCACCTCGTTGGAAAGGCCCGGCAAGCCCATAAAATCGAGCGTCTCGGGCAGGACGATGCTC
>DASQLE010000543.1:0-4803 GCA_035630175.1 Beijerinckiaceae bacterium | reverse complement strand
TCCGTGCAAGCCGATATGGCCGGGCTCGAGGCCGTGGTGGTGGGGCGCTCCAACATCGTCGGCAAGCCCGTCGCGCAGCTGCTCCTCGCCGAGAGCTGCACGGTGACGGTGGCGCATTCGCGCACGCGCGACCTGCCGGCGCTCTGCCGCCGCGCCGACATTCTCGTCGCCGCGATTGGCCGGGCTGAGATGATCCGCGGCGATTGGGTCAAGCCCGGCGCGGTCGTGATCGATGTCGGCATCAACCGGGTCGAGGACGGCGGCAAGGCGCGGCTCGTCGGCGACGTCGCCTTCGACGAGGCGAGGGCGGTCGCGCGCGCCATCACGCCCGTGCCCGGCGGGGTAGGCCCGATGACCATCGCCTGTCTCCTGCGCAACACCGTCGAGGCGGCCTGCCGGCGGCGAGGGCTGGCGCCCCCGGAGCTTTAACGCCAAACAAGACGGCATGCCGAAGCTGCCCTCCGACACGGTCCTCGTTATCGTCGACCTGCAGCTTGCGATCGATGACGTGACGTGGGCACCGCGCAACAACCCTGACGCGGAAGGCCACGTCGCCGCCCTGCTGGCGGCCTGGCGGGGCGCCGGGATGCCCGTGATCCACATCCGTCACGATTCGACCGAAGCGAAGTCGCCATACCGGCCTGGTTCCCCGGGTCATGCGTTCAAGCCGGAATCGACGCCGAGCGACGCCGAGCCGGTCATCGCCAAGAGCACGAATTCGGCCTTCATCCGGACGGGGCTCGACGACATGCTGTCGGACCTCGGCGTCACCACCCTCGTCGTATGCGGTGTGCTGACCCACAATTCGGTCGAGGCGACGGTGCGGCATGCGGGCAATCTGGGCTATCGCGTGCTCGTTCCAGGCGATGCGTGCCGGGCCTGCGCCGTCACCGACCTGACCGGACGCTTCTGGCCGGCGGAGGACGTCCACCAGCTCTCCCTGGCCCTCATGCATGGCGAATACGCCACCGTCACCGACACCGCGGCCCTCGTCGCCGCGGCCGCCGTCGTCAAGCAAAGGGCAGGGCGGCCCTGGCGGCGACCCTAGAAATGGAACCTAACGGATAACGAGCTTGAACGATCGGGCAGTTTTTCCAAGCTCAAGGCTCTTTAACCACCTCGAAATTGCGCAGGATGATGCGGCACGGCTCCTTGGCTCGCTCCTCGCAGGCGGCGCGCGCCTTGGCTTCCGTCTCGTCGAGATCGGCGCTGCCGAACTGGGCGTAGGCGATCCGGTGGGACCGTGAGAGGGCCAGCGCCTTCTCGGTCGGGCGGCCTTCGTAGCGCGTCAGGATCGCGCGCACCGGCGCCGAGAGGGCCAACGCCTTGACCATCGCCTCGATCGGCGCCGGGTCGTAGGTGGGCAGCTTGTGGGCGCGCAGGAATCGGTCGAGCGCCGGGATCCAGCGCAGCATGCCGTCGACATGCCCGAACATGTTGTGCCCGTCGTCGCCGATCGGCTCGAACATGTGGAACGCCGTGCGTCCGCCCTTGCCCGCATAGGCCTCGTGCAGCTGGCGGACGTAGTCGCCGGGGAAGAACGAGTCGTTCTCCGCATAGAGCCACAGGGTGGGAACCCGGCTGCGCTCGCCCATGCGCGCGAACACCGGCACGAGGTCTTCCGGCTTGCAGGTCACCGGCGGTCCGCCTTCCCGAGGCAGGGTCCGGACCCCGCCCGAGACGTTGACGACGGCGCGCAGGCCGGCCGGGCCGCGCGCCGCGAGATTGAGGACGGCGGCGCCGCCCACCGACAGCCCGAGCGCGATGATCTGACCGACATCCGCGTCGGGGCGCCGACCGATCGCCCCGATGGCGGCTTCAAGGTCGTCGGCCTGGTCGTCGAGGGACGAATAGTCGCCGTTGCGGCAGCCGCGCAGGACGTAGGGCTCCTTGCCCTCGGAGCGGCCGAAGCCGCGCCGCACGACGACGACGGCGAGCCAGCCGCGCCGGGCGAACTCGCGCGCCGTCCTTAGGTGGGCGCGGGCCGCGACCCTCTCGCGCTGCTCCGCCTCGCGCGCCTGGCCATGCGTGATGATCGCCACCGGGCGTCGGCCATCGGCGCCGGCCTCCTTGGCGACGAGGGCCTCGAGCCGGTACGGCTTGCCCTTGATGTCGACGCTGAGCACGGTCTCTTCAAGGATCAGACGCTCTTCGGCTGCCGCCGGGGCGGTCGCAATCAGGATCGAAATCAGGACGAACTGGAGCTTGGCTCGCATCGGCTGACCCTAGCGCGGCGACGGCTGCCTACCATCGCGGCATCACGCCGGCATGCGCAAGTGCTCGACGAGCTGGCGGGCATAGGGCGGCAGGTCCGACAGGCTGCGCACGCAGACCGTGAGGTTGCGCTCGGCCCATTCGTCGGCGAGCGCGACGACGGCGATGGCGGTGCCTCGCATGGCGCGGCGCGCGGTTGTCTCGGGCACGATGCCGAGCCCGACGCTGCATTCGACCATGCGGCACACGGCGTCGAAGCTGCGGAGCTGCACGCGCAGCTTCAGCGGCCGGCCGAGCCGGCCCGCCTTTTCGGCGAGAAAGCGCTGCAAGGCGCTGGCCCGGTCGAGCCCGACGAAATCGTGATCGAGGACATCGGCGAAGCTGATCGCCGTCCGGCCGGCCAGGGCATGGCCGCGCGGGACGACGAGCACGAAGCGGTCGGAGCGGAACGGAAACGTCTCGAGCCGGCCCGTATCGACCGTGCCGGCGACGATGCCGATGTCGCCGACGCCCTCGGCGATCAAGCCGACGATCTCGTCCGACAGGCGCTCCTCGAGGTTGACCGAGACCTGCGGGTGCGCGGCCAGAAAGGCGCTGAGGGCCTCGGGGATGAACTCGGTCAGCGCGTTGGTGTTGGACAGGAGCTTGACCTGGCCGGCGAGCCCGCCCGCATAGGCGCTGAGATTGTCGCGAAGGCGCTCGACCTCGGCGAGGATGATGCGGGCATGCTGCAGGAGGGTGCGCCCGGCCGGCGTCGGCGTCACGCCGTGCCGCCCGCGCACCAAGAGGCCCGCCCCGAGGCCGTCCTCCATGTTGCGGATCCGGGTCGAGGCGGCGGCGAGGGCGAGGTTGGCGCGTTCGGCGCCGTGCGTGATGCTGCCGGCCTCGACCACGTGGCGGAACAGGCTGAGATCGGTCAGGTCGACATGCATCGGCGCGCGCTAGCCTTCGTCGATCGCGAAGTTGAACTTTATAATTGAGTGATTGCGCGAAGGCGAGACAGAGGGCATTTTTCGCCGACCACGAAGCTTGCCGGTCCTTGCTTCTGCGTTTGTGGCCAGATCGGCGTTTCGCTAGCAACCGTCGGCGCGGCTGCGGCTGGCTTCGATGGCTGCGCCAAGGAGGTGAACATGGCCGAGGTCCGGGCCCCCATCGAGCGGCCGCTGTCGCCTCATCTGCAGATCTACCGGTGGACCTGGACGATGGCCATGTCCGTCTTCCACCGCGTCACCGGCGTCGCCAATTATCTTGGCACGGTCCTTGTCGCCGCGTGGCTCCTGGCGATGGCGACCGGACCGGGGGCGTACGAGGCGGTGCAGAGCTTGTTCGGCTCGGTCCTCGGGCGTCTCATCCTGTTCGGCTACACCTGGTCGCTCATGCACCACATGCTCGGCGGCGTCCGTCACCTCGTCTGGGATTTCGGCCACGGCATGGAGCCCGCGCAGCGCATCAACATGGCGCGCTTCACCCTGATCGGCTCGGTCATCCTGACCGTGCTCATCTGGGTCGCCGCCGCAGCTTTCTTCTAGGAGCGTCCCATGGTCGACAACAGAGCCGACACCCGCGTCTCCATGCGCACGCCGCTGGCGCGCGTCAAAGGCCTCGGCGCGGCCGGGCACGGCGTCGAGCATTGGTGGCTGCACCGCATGACCGCGGTCTCCAATGTGCCGCTCATCATCGCCTTCGTGATCATCGTCGCGGCCCTGGCCGGCCGCTCCCACGCGGAAGCGCTGGCGATCGTCGCTAATCCATTGGTCGCGATCCTGCTCGTGCTCTGCTTCCTGTCCGTCACCAACCATATGCGGCTCGGGCTGCAGATCGTCATCGAGGATTACGTGCACGACGAGGGCACCAAGATCGCCGCGCTCATGGCCAACAACTTCTTCGCGGCGGTGATCGCCGTCGTCTGCCTGTTCTCGGTCCTCAAGATCAGCTTCGGCTGGGTGCGCTAGCATGATGCCGAAAGGTGGGAACCGCTTTTCGGAAGAACATCATGCTTATCTTATGATGCAGACGATCACGTTCAGGCGTTTTGATCGAGATCAAAACGCCTCGTGATCTAGGGAGTTCTGGATGCTCGAGGAAAACGGCACCACCCAGAGAAACGGCCACACCGCCCCGAAGACGAACGGCGCCGCCTATCCGATCGTCGACCATACCTTCGACGTAGTGGTGGTCGGGGCCGGCGGGGCTGGCCTGCGCGCCACCGTCGGCTGCTCGGAGGCGGGCCTGCGCACGGCCTGTGTCACCAAGGTATTCCCGACGCGCTCGCACACGGTGGCGGCCCAGGGCGGCATCTCGGCCGCGCTCGGCAACATGGGGCCGGACGATTGGCGCTGGCACATGTACGACACCGTCAAAGGGTCGGACTGGCTCGGCGACCAAGATTCCATCGAATACCTCGTGCGCAACGCGCCGGCCGCGGTTTATGAGCTCGAGCATTGGGGCGTGCCGTTCTCGCGCACCGAGGAAGGCAAGATCTACCAGCGCCCGTTCGGCGGCATGACCACCGATTACGGAAAGGGCATCGCCCAGCGCACCTGCGCGGCCGCGGACCGCACCGGCCATGCAATGCTGCACACCATGTAT
>DASQLE010000542.1:0-8287 GCA_035630175.1 Beijerinckiaceae bacterium | reverse complement strand
TACAACGTCAACACGGCGGCCGTCGTCCACGCCGCCATCCGCACCCCCGGGCGGCGGGTGCAATATGACGGCGACGTCGCCATCGACGGCGTTCCCGGGACCGGCGCCCCCATCTCGCTCAACTTCCTCGACGCGGTCGGCTCGAAGACCGGCAAGCTCCTGCCGACCGGCCGCGTGCGCGACGAGATCGAGGGCATCGCTGTCTCCTGCGTCGATCTCGCCATGCCCATGGTGATCGCCAAGGCCTCCGATTTCGGCGTCACCGGCTACGAGACGAAGGCGGAGCTCGACGCCAACAAGCCCCTCCTCAAGCGCATGGAGGAGATCCGCCTTGTCGCCGGCCGCCTGATGGGCATGGGCGACGTCACCGGCCAGGTGGTGCCGAAATTCTGCCTCGTGGCGCCGCCCCGGCACGGCAACGCCGTCACCTCGCGCTATTTCGTGCCCGAGGATTGCCATTCCGCCCACGCCGTCACGGGCGGCCTGTGCCTCGCCGCGGCCTGCGTGCTGCCGGGCTCGGTGACGGAGGGCATCGCCGTGCTCGCCCCCGGTCCCCGGCGCATGATCGTCATCGAGCATCCCTCGGGCACGCTGGCGACCGAGTTCGAGCTCGAAGGCACCGCCGACAATCCGGTCATCCGGCGCGCCGCCTTCGTGCGCACGGCCCGCAAGATCATGGCCGGCGACGTCTACGTGCCGGGCTCGGTATGGAGCGGACGCGAAGCGATGCGGCCGGCGAGGGCGGCCTAAGCCCGGCGCAACGCTTCCCTTTGTCATGGCCGGGCGTGTCCCGGCCATCCCGATGAGAAGGGCGCAAGCGCCTCTCGGATCGAGATCACCGGGACAAGCCCGGTGATGACAACGCGAAGGGAGCTTGATCAGAGGTCCGGAACCCGGCTCCGTAAAACGGCCGTTTTGTAAAGCTCCTATTCAGGCAGCTGGGCGCCATATCGGGGGCGCGCCGCTTATTTTAAGTGACCCCGGCGCGCCATTTGAATGAGCACCATTCTCGTCAAGATCCTTGCCACCGCCCTCACGCTCGGCCAGGTCACCGCCCGTCCGGAGGCGGTGAAGACCGCGTTCGACCCGGCGCGCGACGGACCCGCGGTCGCGCAGGTGCTCAAGGACGGCTGCGCGCATATGCGGCGCGCCTTCGACATCGAGGACATCAACCTCGACGACCTCATCGCCACCGCCATGGAGGACCCGGGAGCCGTGACCGGCGAGGTCAAGGTCCTGCAAGGCGTCAACCTCGGCGAGCTGCACCTCGTCTACCGGCAGTTCTGCAAGGGCGAGACGGTCGCGGGCTCGCCCGTCGATCTCGGCGCCGTCATCGCCTATTACAACACGGCCGTCGCCGATCTGCCCGACCACACGAAATTGAAAGGGCTGCGGCTGCCGGGCGTCAGCACCATCCTCGACGGCAACGGCGAGCGCTTCAGCGAAATCTACGAACCCGACCACCGCCGCGTCTGGGTGCCGCTCGCCGACATCCCCGAGCATGTGCAAAAGGCTTTCATCGCCGCCGAGGACAAGCGCTTCCATCAGCACAAAGGCATCGACGAGCGCGGCGTCATCCGCGCCTTCGTCGGTAACCTCGCCCAGCCCGGACGGCCGCAAGGCGGCTCCACCATCACCCAGCAGGTGGCCAAGAACCTGCTCGTCGGCGACGACGTGACCTACGAGCGCAAGATGCGCGAGATGATCGTCGCCTCGCGCCTGGAGCGGACGCTCACCAAGCCGGAAATCCTCGAGATCTATCTCAACTCCATCTATCTCGGCCGCGCCTCGTGGGGCGTCGAGATGGCGGCGCAGAGCTATTTCGGCAAAGCCGCCAAAGCCTTGACGTTGGAGGAAGGCGCGTTGCTGGCCGGGCTCACCAAGGGGCCGAACTATTACAATCCCGACCGGCAGCCCGAGCGCGCGCAGGAACGGTTCGCCTATGTGCTGAGCCGCCTCGGCGAGGACGGCGTCATCCCGGCCGACCGCATGAAGCAGGCTTTCGGCGCGCGGCCGCAGCTCATCGCCCTCGAGCGTGTGCGCCGCGACGGCGGCTTCCATTTCGTCGATTATCTCGACCGCGAGGCGAAGACGCTCGGCGGAGTCGAGAGCCTCACGGCCGCCTCCTACACGGTCCGCTCGACCGTCAACCCCGCCTTGCAGCGGGCGACGGAAACGGCCCTGCAGGAGGGTCTCGCCCGCTACGAGCTCAATACCGGCCGCATGAGCTTTCATGGCGCGGAGGCCAATCTCGGCGAGGCGATCGGGCGCATCCAAGCGGCCGGCCCGAGCGCCGCCGGCAAGCCGGCCTGGCGGCAGGCCCTGGAGAATGCGCGGCTGCCGCTCTACGACGTGCGCTGGCCGGTGGCGGTGATCACGGAAAAGACCAAGGCGAAGGACGGCAGCGAGGTCATCCGCGTCGGCTTGAAGGACGGGCGCGTGCTGCCGCTGACGGCCTGGACCCCCGCCATCCGGCGCGCGCTCAAGCCGCACGACGTCGTGCATGTGCGCGTCGTCGAGGCGAGCGCTGCCAAGGCCAAGGGCAAGGCCGGCACGCCGGCGCGCGCCGAGCTGCGCGTGCGCCCGTCCGTGCAGGGGGCGGCGGTTGTCCTCGAGAACAAGACGGGCCGCATCCTGGCCATGGCCGGCGGCTTCTCGTATCCGCTGAGCCAGCTCAACCGCGCGACCCAGGCGCATCGTCAGCCGGGTTCCGCCTTCAAGCCGCTCGTCTACCTCGCCGCGCTCGGGCGCGGCTTGCAGCCGAACACGCTCGTCAGGGATACGCCCGTGACCCTGCCGCCGGTCGGCGGGTTCTCGTCGCGGCCGCAGGATCACTGGACGCCCAAGAACTACGACGGCGCCGTCGCCGGCCTCCTGACCCTGCGGCGCGCGCTCGAGAATTCGAAGAACCTCGTCACGGCGCGGCTGCTCGACGGCGCCATCGACAACGATCCGGAGCGCAGCCTGCAGCGGGTCTGCGAGCTCGCCATGGAAGCGCAGCTCTACGTCGAATGCGTACAGCATTATCCGTTCGTGCTCGGCGCCCAGCCGGTGCGGGTCATCGATCTCGCCGCCTTCTACGCCGCCATCGCCAATGAGGGCGTGCGGCCCTCGCCCTATTCGGTCGAGATGATCGAGCAGGGCGCGCAGACGCTTTATGCGCGGGTGGAGAAGGCGCCCGTCATGATCGGCTCGGCCGATCGGGTTGCGTTCTACCAGATGAAGACGATCCTGCAGGGCGTCCTGCAACGCGGCACGGCGCGCTCGATCCGCCACCTGGCGCCCTTCGTCGCCGGCAAGACCGGCACCAGCGACAACGAGAACGACGTCTGGTTCGCCGGCTTCACCAACGAGGTCAGCATCGTGGTGTGGGTCGGGCACGACAACGCCGACAAGCGCCGCACCCTCGGCCGCGGCCAGACCGGCGGCAAGGTCGCGGTGCCCATCTTCGAATCGATCGTCGAGGCGGCGTGGACGCACCATGCGCCGAAGACGGCGCTCAGCCCGCCGTCGGTCGAGGCGCAGCGCCAGCTGGTGGCGATGCCGATCGACCTGCGCACCGGCGACCAGGTCGCGGAAGGGGCGCCCGGCGCCTTCACCGAGCATTTCCGGCGCGGCCGCTTCGGCCAGGTCGCCGACACGCAGTTCCGCCTCGTGCCGCGCGAGGAGGCATATGCCTTCCACCATCCCGATCCGCGCGGCGACGGCGAGGCGGCGGGCGGCTGGTTCGACGACGTTTATCGCGGCCTCTTCGCCGAAGCGCCGCGCCGCCGCGATCCGCGGGCCGAAGCGCCGGCGTGGCGCGGTCCGTCTTGGGTGCGGCCGTGGTGGGAGGAGGAGGACGAGCGCCCGCGCCGGCGGCCGCGCCGCGTCGATCCGGATTACCCCTGGGGCTACCGGATCTATTGAGGAGCGAGGCCGTGATTCTGCGTGTTGGTCTCTGCCTCGCCGTGCTCGGGTTGTCGCTGCCGAGCCGGGCTAGCGCGGATTTCCGTCTCGAAGAGGTGCCGTCGGTCGCCGCCGCCGCGCTGCCGGCGGCGAAGACGATCGCCTTCAGCGATGCCGCCGGCGACAGCCTGGCCGATCCCGCGACGGGTCTCCTCCGCTTCGAGGATTGGGCCAAGGCGAAGCCGCTGCACAAGGGGGCGCTCAGCCTCTACCCGGCTTATGCCGAGCCGACCATCACGGTCACGGCGCACGGCATCTCCAAGCCCTACAAGGAGAAGCTGCACATGTACGTGGCCGAGGCGCGCTTCGTCGTGCCGCGGCCATCCGGCGCCATCGATCTCGCCCGCTATGCCTCGCTGGAGTTCCTGGAAAAGGCCGATCCGTCGATCAAGCATCGCCTGATCGCCGCAGCCGACGCGCTGCCCTACACGGATCCGGAGAGCGCCCATAACAAGCATCCGGAGCGCCGCTGGTGCGAAGCGGCCGGCCGCGTCATCTGCATCGAGTCGCGCTACCACCTCGAGGGGCGGCTGCCGGTCGGCATCCGCCTCGCCAACAAGCTCGAGGAGGGCGGCAAGAAGATCTCCGAATATGTCGAGTTCCAGAGCGAGCTGCGCGTGCTCACGGAGATCGAGCGGGCCGGCTTGAGCCGGCTCACCGGCCTCGACACGCCGGTCGCCGGCGCGCTCGAGCAAAGCATCTTCCACGTCAACCAGATGATGCAGTTCGGCAAGTTCCTCGCTGTCCTGCAGCGCCACCCGGCCGACGCGAACCGGACGGTCGTCAGCATCTTCATGGCGCTCGGCATCGAGACGGACGTGCTCGAGAAGAAGAAGGAATACGAGAACGTGCCCGTGCTCCGGAACATGGTCCCGGCGCAGGTGCTGATGGGCAAGAGCTCCTTCAACACGGGCAGCTCGATCAGCGCCGGCCTGCCCGATTACGCCCGCAACCGCATCAAGGCGGTCGCCGCGATCCTCGAACGGGAGTGACCCGGTTTCCGGTTGATTTATCCCGGGCCGTCCTTCTGGGGCGAGCGCAGCGAGAGCCGGAACCCGCGCGCAAGCACCACGCGTGTCGCCCAGTCGTGGATTCCGGGTTCAGCGCCGCCCCGGAATGACCACCCTGAAGCAACCAAGCAAAAATCGTATCAGCCGCTTCGAAGAAGGCGCTCCAGCGTTCGGGCATACGCCGCGGCGGCGGCGCGCGTGCGACTCGCCTCTGCCGAAAAGGCGGCGAGGGCATCGGCGGCGAGCGACCAATAGCCGATCTGGAAGGCCGCGTAGCACCGCTCCGATAGAGCCAGCAGGCGCCGATGCACGGGCCTGCCGACGGCCCGCGCGACGATGCGGCAGAGCTCGTCCTTTTCCTCGTCGGAGAGCGGGAATTCGACGGCGGCTCCGGCGATGTCCCAGGTGACGTCCTGGCAGCCGATGAGGTCGTGCGCCGCATGATGATCGAGCGCGTCGGCCTTGAGCAGCCTGCCGTCGGGGGTCTGCAGCCATTCCCAAGGATGCAGCCGGTTGTCCGTGCACACCGCGCGGACTTCGCTTTGCAAGTCGTCAAGCTGCGGCTGCCACGCGGCGAGGCTTTCGGCGAAACCGTCGCCCAACGCCAGAGCCGTGTTGCGGCGGGCCATAGCGAGAAGGTCTCGGAGCGACGCGCCCTGCTCGGCCGGAAACGCGCCGGCGCGAAAGCCGAGATAGGCCGCGAGCCGCTCCACCAGCCGAGCGCGATCATTTTGATCGATCACTCGGCACGGCTCGATCCAACGCTCGACGAGGAAGCCGTGCCGGCAGCCGACGGGCTCGGCCGTGAAACCGGCGGCGTGGAGCTGCCGCGCTAGCTGCAGCTTGCGCGCATCGTCCCGTCCGAGCCCGGCAAATTTCAAGAGCCACGTCCCGCTGCGTGTCCGCAGCAGGAACTTGCGGCGCTCCTGTTGAACATGGCAGGGCGGCCAATGCGCCTCCGCCCCGAAGCGGCGCGAGCGCCAGGCGCCGCCGGACAGGTCTTCGAGCGGCGCCTCAGGCGCACCGACCAGATCGAAGACCCAGCTCTCGAGGCGATGGGCGGGATCGGCGGCGCGGAGCACGAGCGCGTCGAAATCGACGTGGTGGCGCGGCGCCGAGGCCCAGCGCTGGCGATGACGGGCGCTCGCCTCGGGGCCGAGATCGCCGCCATGGCTCGGAAAGAAATGCATCCGCTCGTCAGGGAGGCCCCGCGCCGCCAGCGCATCGGCGACGGCGCCGAACGAGCTGCCCGAGAGCCCCGGCCCTTCGTCGGCGATGGCGACGCGCCATGCGGGATCGCCGGCGAGTTCCGCCGCGAGATCCTCGCAGAGATTGACCCGGCGACGGAACGGATCGCCGGTTGGGCGCACGCTGACCGGGCCGGGCGCCGCCGTCGCAGCGGCGACAAGCGCGGCAAGGCCCGTGCCGATGCTGCGGATGCCGACGACGCGCAAGGGCGAGACGCCGGCCAATGCCGATGCGGCCTCGAGATAGCTCTCGGGATAGAGCGCGTAGAACGCGTAGCCCTCGGGCCGCTTGAGCTCGACATGCTCGGGCAGCGGCAGGCGCGCGAGCGCCTTCAGCGCCGCGTCCGAAATCGGGCTCGTCACAAAGCCCGTCGTCCAAGACCGGCGAATCGCTTCGGCCAGCCGGACGAGCCCGTCCATGGCGGCGTCCTGAGCGAGCGAGCGCGCGTCGTAGCCGCGCGCTGCGAATTCCGCATCGGCGATGGCCTGCGCCAGCGCGCCGGTCGCAATGAAGACCGATACCAGCTCGCCATGCCGCTCGATGCCCGGCGGCATGGCGGCGACCTGGCGCAAGGCCGCTGCGATGCCGTCGAGCTCCGTGCGCGTGCTCGCAAGACAGCTGCCATCGCCGTAGACGAGCATCAGCCGTCCTCTTCACGAAAATGCCGATAGGCGATCGCCGCGAAGGCGTCGAAGGACGGAACCTCCCAGGCAAGGTTGCGCTCCGCCCGCCAGCGCGTCAGCCACTCGGCCCAAGCCTCATACTGGGCGGGGCTTGGCGACACGAGGGAGCGCCGCGTCTTGGCCAGCTGCAAAGCGTCGAGCGGAGGCATGCCGCGGCTGACGAGCACGCAGAGGGCGAGCGTCGCCGATCGGCCGATGCCGTGCTCGCAATGAATCAATACCCTTTGCTCATGACCGAGGTAGCGATTGGCAAAGGCGACACCGGCGCGCAGCATCTCTTGGCTGACGGCGCAATGGTCCTCGGTCGGCAGGTGCAGGAAATCGAGGCCGTGCTTCTCCAGAACGGCCCTGTCGTCGCAAGCCTCGACGCGCAGGTCGACGACGGCGGCCACGGCCAAGACCTTGGCCAGGTGCTCGGCGCCGTCGCTCGGAAAGCTGCCGCCGACGGCGAGGTGCGGCGTCAGCCACGTATGGTTCGGCTCCCAGCCTGCCATGTCGATATGCCGAGAGGCTTCCTCGCACTTGCCGCGGATGATGTCCGTGTCGGGCCGCGGAACGTCTTTGCTCGAACGATCGCGCTTTATGCCGAGAGCGCCCCGCTCGCCCGCGCCGGCGCCCGCGGCGACACGCGCACGCGTCCGATCTCGCCGGCGAACCACGCGATCGTCGCCTTGAGACCGACATCGAGCGGCGTGCGCGGCGACCAGCCGAGCAGCGTGCCGGCCCGGGTGATGTCGGGGCGGCGGCGGCGCGGGTCGTCGACCGGCAGGGGCCGTCTGACCACGGCCGACTGCGAGCCTGTCATGGCGAGCACCTTGTCGACGAGCTCGTCGATCGTCATCTCCACCGAATCGCCGAGATTGACCGGACCGGGCATCGGCCCCGCACACGTCATCAGGCGCATGAGCCCGTCGATCAGGTCGGCGACATAGCAGAACGACCGCGTCTGGCGACCGTCCCCATAAACCGTGATGTCGTCACCCGCGAGGGCTTGGCAGATCACGTTCGAAACGACGCGGCCGTCGTCGGCACACATGCGCGGCCCGTAGGTGTTGAAGATGCGCGCCACGCGGATGTCCACGCCCGCTTCGCGATAGTGATCGAAGCACAGCGTCTCGGCGCAACGCTTGCCCTCGTCGTAGCAAGCACGCGGACCGATGGGGTTGACGTTGCCGTTGTACTCCTCGGTCTGAGGATGCACGTCGGGGTCGCCGTAGACCTCGCTGGTCGAGGCGAGCAAAAAGCGCGCGCCGATACGCGACGCCAGGTTCAGTCCATGCAACGTGCCGAGGACGTTCGTGAGCAGCGTCTTGAGCGGGTTTTTCTGGTAGTGGATGGGGCTTGCGGGACAGGCCAGGTGGAAGATCCACTCGGCCTGTATCTCGAACGGCATGGTCA
>DASQLE010000541.1:0-2927 GCA_035630175.1 Beijerinckiaceae bacterium | reverse complement strand
TCCGTCCTCGCCAGCGCCCTGCCGGCCAGCCAGGCCTCGGCTCGCGAGGTGGTCCCGTTCAGCGGCTATTCGCCCGGCACCGTCGTGATCAACACGAACCAGCGCCGCCTTTACTATGTGGTCGATGGGGGACGCGCCGTGCGCTACCCGGTCGGCGTCGGCAAGCCCGGCAAGCAGTGGTTCGGCGCCGCGCGCATCGACGGCATGTATCGCAACCCGGCCTGGTCGCCGCCGGCGGTCGTCCGCCGCGACAACCCGCGCCTCCCCGACGTCATCCCCGGCGGCACGCCCGGCAATCCCATGGGCGTCGCGGCGCTGACCTTGAGCGGCGGCGAATACGCCATTCACGGCACCAACAAGCCGAGCTCGATCGGCGGCTTCGTGTCCTACGGCTGCATCCGCATGCACAACAACGACATCACGGATCTGTTCGGACGCGTCACCGTCGGCACCCAGGTGATCGTGCAGTAAAGTGATCGGCGGCTTGCGCTGCCGTTCCTTTGAAGCCGCTTCCGCGCCCGGAAGCGGCTTTTCATTTTCCATAAGCGAGGCGCGTTCCGTCGGCGTCGGGCCGTAGCCGCCGCCTGGCTGAGACGAGCAATCTCGGAAGAACAACCCGGCCTCGGCCGGCTGGCCCCCCGTTCAGCGGGCGAGACTCGCCAATGGGGCGCTGACGCGGATCGTCAAACCCTCCCCCGACCACCCGTATTCGACCGTGCCGCCGAGCTGTCCCGAGACGCTGCGGGTCACCATGGCCGTGCCGAACCCCCCTTTGTCGGGCGCTTCCGGCGCCGGTGGCCCGCCGCGCTCCTCCCACGTCAGATCGAGCACGTCATCCCGTCGCGAGCAGCGGATCGTCACCCGTCCACGTGGCGCGGCCAGGGCGCCGTATTTCACGGCGTTGGTCGCGCTCTCATGGGCGACGAGAGCCAGGGCGACCGCCGCCGCCGGCCCCAGCGGCGCGTCATCGCCCTCGACGATCAAGCGCTCCTCGCCGGCCGATTGATACGGGGACAGCAGCAGGCGGAGGAGCCCTTGCACGCTCTGACCCGGGGTGTGGGCAAGCTCACCGACGCGCGGGAGCACGTATTCGGTCGCCTGCGACAGGGCATGGATGCGGCGCCTGAACTCGACGGCGAAACCCTGCGCCTCGGGACTGGTCCGCGCCGCCAGGGTGGCGAGCGCGCTGACGACCGTGAAGATGTTCTTGATGCGATGGCTCAGCTCGCGGCTGAGCAGGTCGCGGGCCTCGATCGTGCGTCGCAGCTCGATATGCGTCACCGCCTGCCGGGCGAGGGCGAGGAGCGTCTCGGCCTGCTCGACGGTCAGGCCCTCCGGCCGCGGCTTATGGTCGAGGACGCAGACGGTCCCGAGCGGCAAGCCCTCCGGCGAGTCGAGGCGGGCGCCGGCATAGAAGCGCAAGTTGGGCTCGCCGGTGACGAGAGGGTTGTCGTTGAAGCGCGGGTCCGCGGCCGTGTCGGGCACGACGAACAGGCCGGGCTGCAGGATGGCATGGGCGCAGATCGACATGGTGCGCGGGGTTTCCCGCACGCCCAGCCCGAATTCCGACTTGAACCATTGCCGCGTGTCGGCGACGAGGCTCACCAACGCGATGGGCGTCTTGCAGACCAGGGCGGCGACCCGGGTGATGTCGTCGAAGTCGGGCTCGGGCGGCGAGTCGAGGATGCCGTAGCGATGCAACGCCGCAAGGCGGTCGGCTTCGTTCCACGGGGGCGATGGCGCTCTCGGCTGGCTCACAACGCAGCTTAACCGAAGGTCGTCCTGCCGTCACCGGTAGAGGTCGGCGCGCGTCGGCGGCAGGCCTGAGGGGCCGCGCTTCTTCGGCGAGACGAGGGTCTGGAACAGGCAAACCGTGCCGCGCTCGAAGGCGATCGAGCAGCCGGCGAGATACAGGAGCCACATCCGCGTCTTGGCTTCGCCGACTTCGGCGACCGCCGCGTCGTAATGGGCGAGAAGCCGGTCGTGCCAGTGCCGGCAGGTGCGCTGGTAGTGCTCGCGCCACCCCTCGACGTCGTGCACCTCGAAGCCGCAGCGCTCGAGGCTGGCGACGGTGTTGCCGATGTGGTCGAGCTCCCCGCCCGGGAAGATGAACTTCGTCAGGAGCGCGAATTCCGGGCGCTTGCGGCGGAACGTGCCCTCGCGCTTGGCCGGGCGCGTGATGGCGTGGTGCAGATAGAAGCCGTCCGCCTTCAGCACGCGCTTCACGGTGCTGTAATAGGTCGGGTAGTTGTCGATGCCGATATGCTCGTGCATGCCGACCGACACGACCTTGTCGAACTCGCCGTCAAGGGTCGCATAGTCGCGGATCTCGATCGTCACCCGGTCCCCGAGCCCGAGGCGCTCGATCTTGGCCTTGGCGTAGGCGGCCTGCTCTTCGGAAAGCGTGATGCCATAGGCGATGGCGCCGTGATGCTGCGCGGCGTGGCAGACCAGCGCGCCCCAGCCGCAGCCGATATCGAGGAGCCGCTCGCCCGGCTTGAGCCGGAGCTTGCGGCAGATCATCTCCAGCTTGTCGGCCTGCAGTCGGTCGATGTCGTTCGACCAGTCGGTGGCGTAGCCGCAGCTATAAACCATCTCGCGGTCGAGAAAGAGCGCGTAGAAGGCGTTCGACACGTCGTAGTGGTAGGCGATGTTGCGCTTGTTCTCCTCGGCCGCGCCGCTCGACGGGGTCTCGTCCGGGATAGCCTCGAGCGGCCACGGCCCGCCGCGCGAGACGGGTAGGAACTTCGCCAGCGTGCCGAGCGCGAGCCGCTTGTCGAGGCTCCTCCTGATCTCGCGCGTGCGCACCCGCGGCCGCCGCTCGGCGACGTCGAACAAGGTGCCGCCGCGGAGGTCGATGCGCCGGGTGACCCAAAGACCCGTGAGGGTCTCGAGCTTCGGCTTGCGCGCCAGGGCCGCGACCGCGC
>DASQLE010000540.1:0-3734 GCA_035630175.1 Beijerinckiaceae bacterium | reverse complement strand
AGCGGCCCGGCGAGGTCGTCGCGTTCGAGCGCGTAGGCGATGTTGGCGGCGAGGAAGCCGAGCTTCGATCCGGTGTCGTAGATGGCGCCGTCGAAGCGCACCGCGTGGAAGGGTTCCGTGCCCATGAGGCGGATCATGGCGTCGGTGAGCTGGATCTCGCCGCCGGCCCCGCGTTCCTGGTTCTCGAGCAGGGCGAAGATGGTCGGCTGCAGGATATAGCGCCCGGTGATGTGCAAGTTCGACGGCGCCGTACCGCGTGCCGGCTTCTCGACCATGCCAGTGATGCGCGACACCTTGGCGGAGGCATCCTCGACGCCGACGATGCCGTATTGATGCGTCTGATCCTCCGGCACAGGCGACACGGCGATGTGATTGCCGCCGAGCCGAGCATGGGCCTCGATCATGGCGGCGAGGCAGTTCTCGCCGTGATGCAGCATGTCGGGCAGGAGCAACGCGAAAGGCTCGTCGCCGACGATCTCGCGGGCGCACCAGACCGCGTGGCCGAGGCCGAGCGGCGCCTGCTGCCGGGTGAAGCTCGTCTGGCCGGCCGCCGGCTGGGCGTGCGCGAGAGCCTCCAGCTCCTTTGCCTTGCTGCGCTCCCGGAGCGTGCTCTCGAGCTCGAATTGCAGGTCGAAATGGTCTTCGATGGCGCCCTTGCCGCGGCCGGTCACGAAGATGAAATGCTCGATGCCGGCCGCCCGCGCCTCGTCGACCACATGCTGCACCACGGGCCGGTCGACGACCGTGAGCATCTCCTTCGGAACCGCCTTCGTGGCGGGCAGAAAGCGGGTGCCGAGGCCGGCGACGGGGAGAACGGCTTTGCGGATGCGCTTCATCGGGAACCCCGGAGGAGGGCTAGAGAACGGAGCAGGGCAGTGCCGGTTCCATGCCGGCGCTGCCGGTTGCGGAAACGGCAGGGCAGGGTAGGACAGGACCGCGAGCACGCCGTCAAGGCGCATCACGCATCGTGATGCGTCGCGGGTGTTTGCGCGCCAGGAGGAGCGGCGGATGACGGTTCTGGTGACGGGCGGGGCGGGCTATATCGGCAGCCACATGGTGCTGGCCCTGCTCGATGCCGGCGAGACGGTGGTGGTGCTCGACAACCTGTCGACCGGCTTCGCCTGGGTCCTGCCCAAGGAGGTACCGCTCGTCACCGGCGACATGGGCGATCAGGACCTCGTCGCGAGGACGATCAGCGAGCACCGCGTCGAGGCCATCGCGCATTTCGCCGCCAAGATCGTGGTGCCGGATTCGGTCGCCGATCCGCTCGGCTACTATCTCAACAATACGGTCAAGTCGCGCGCCCTGATCGAGGCGGCGGTCCGCAGCGGCGTCCGGCATTTCATCTTCTCGTCGACCGCCGCTGTCTACGGCGAGCCCGCCACGGTCCCGGTCCCGGAGGACCTGCCGCTCGACCCGGTCTCGCCCTACGGCCGCTCCAAGCTGATGACGGAGTGGATGCTCCAGGACACCGCCCGCGCCCACGACCTCGCTTACGTGATCCTGCGCTATTTCAACGTCGCCGGCGCCGACCCGCGCGGCCGCGCCGGGCAATCGACGGCCAACGCCACCCATCTCATCAAGGTCGCCGCCCAGACCGCGCTCGGCGACCGCCCGCGCATGGAGGTGTTCGGCACGGATTATCCGACCGCCGACGGGTCCTGCGTGCGCGACTATATCCAGGTCAGCGACCTAGCCGACGCCCACCTCGTCGCCCTCAAGCATCTGCGTGGCGGCGGCGGCAGCCTGACGCTCAATTGCGGTTACGGCCGCGGCTTCTCGGTGCTGGAGGTGATCGGCATCGTCAAGGCGGTGTCGGGCGTCGATTTCCCGGTCGTGCTCTCGCCCCGCCGCCCCGGCGATCCGGCCGCCATCGTGGCGCAGGCCGACCGCATCCGCGCCGAGCTCGGCTGGCGGCCCCGGCACGAGGATCTGCGCGAGATCGTCACCCAGGCGCTGACTTGGGAGCGCTCGCTCAAGACGCGCAACCTGATCTGAACGACGGTAACGGTTTCGCTAATGTTTGTGCAGCACCATGGCGGGACAAGCGGCTTCTCGCGTGGGGCAAGCCAAGCATGGTTCAGCGTAACTCGATCTGGCGCCGCACGGCCGGTGCGGCGCTCCTCGCCGCGGGGCTGATGGCGGCATCGCAACCCGCTGTCGCGCAAGCGCGCTACGCCAATCTGCAGGCGGCGCAGGAGCCCTCGGCCGACGCCGACTTCCAGAGCTTCGTCGCTTCCCTGTGGCCCGAGGCGCGCGCCCGCGGGGTCTCGGCGGCGACGTTCAACGCCGCCTTCGCGGATCTCACGCCCGACCCCAAGATCGTTGCGTTGAGCCAGAAGCAGTCGGAATTCGCACGTCCGATCTGGGATTATCTCGCCGGCGCGGCAGCGCCGACGCGCATTGTCAAGGGGCAGGAGGTCGCCGCCGAGCTGGCGCAACTGCTCGACGCCGTCGAGCATGCCTACGGCGTGCCCAAAGGCGTCGTGCTCGGCATCTGGGGCATGGAGACCAATTTCGGCCGCTTCACCGGCACCATCCCGGTCGTGCGGGCCCTCGCGACCCTCGCCTTCATCCGCCATCGCGGCGACTTCTTCCGCAACGAGCTTCTCGTCGCCTTGCAGATGCTCGAAGGGAGGCACGTGGCAGGCGCGGCCATGCTTGGCTCATGGGCAGGGGCCATGGGGCAGACCCAGTTCATGCCGTCGAGCTACGTGAAATACGCGGTCGACGGCGACGGCGATGGGCGTGCCGATATCTGGAAGTCGATGCCGGACGCGCTCGCCTCGACCGCCAATTACCTGCGTCGGCACGGCTGGCGGCCCGGGCTGCCGTGGGGTTTCGAGGTGACGCTGCCGAAGGGCTTCGATTTCCGCAACCACCGCCACGGCTTCGCGTCGTGGCACCGGCTCGGGGTGCGGCCGATCGACCGCAGGGCCATGGCGTGGTCGGGCGAGGCGACCCTTCTCCTGCCGGCCGGGCGTCGCGGGCCCGCCTTTCTCGTCACCGAGAACTATGCCGTCATCAAGGCCTATAACTCCTCCGACGCCTACGCCATCGGGGTCGCGCATCTCGGCGACCGCATCTATGGCGGCCGGCCCGTCGCAGGCGATTGGCCGAAGGACGAGCGCCTTCTCGACAAGGACCAGCGCGAGGAGGTGCAACGGCGCCTCGGCCGGCTCGGCTTCTATGCCGGCGACGCCGACGGGCGGTTCGGCTCGCAGACCCGGGAGGCGGTGCGCCGGTTCCAGCTTCGCCGCGGCCTTGCGGCCGACGGCTACGCCGATTGGGCCGTGTTAAGGGAATTGCGCGCCGTGCGCTGACTTGCTCGCCGGGAGACGCTATATAAGGACGGTCTCAAGGACCTGAACCGTCATGCGTTTTCGTTCCCTGACCAAGGTCGTCTTCGCAGCTTGCCTGGCGCTCGCCGCCGGCGGGCCGGCAGCCTTCGCGCAATATTACGACCCTGGGGCCGTCTATGTGCCGGGCCGGGCACCGCCCGGCTATGGTTCTCCGCGTTACCAGGAGCGGGCGGCGCCGCGCTATCGGGTGGCGCCGCAATATGGCAGCCGCTATCAGCCGGCGCCGCCGCCGAGCGGCTTCTACTTCCCATGGTTCAGCCCGGCGCCGCAGCCCGCCTACCAGCCGGAGCCGACTTACCGGCCGCAGCGTCAGCGGGCGGCGCCGCGCGAGGCGCGCCGGCCGGCGCCGCGCGAGACGCCCGCAGTCACCGA
>DASQLE010000539.1:0-3200 GCA_035630175.1 Beijerinckiaceae bacterium | reverse complement strand
GCGCTTTAAGCCTGCTCCAAGGCCTGCATCAGGTCGGCGATCAGGTCGCCCGGATGCTCGAGGCCGATCGATAAGCGCACCAGCCCGTCCGACACGCCCATCTCGGCGCGCTCCTCCGGGGTGAAACGCTGGTGGGTCGTGGTCGCCGGATGGGTGATGAGGCTCTTGGCGTCGCCGAGGTTGTTGGAGATTTGGATCAGTCGCAGCGCGTTCTGCAGACGGAAGGCGGCCGCCTTGCCGCCGGCGATCTCGAGAGCGATCAGGTTCGAGCCGCCGCGCATCTGCCGCGCGATGATATCGGCCTGCGGGTGATCCGGGCGGCCCGGGTAGATGAGGCGCGTGATCTTGGCATGCCCAGCGAGGGCGTCGGCGATCTCGCCCGCCGTGCGGGTCTGCCGCTCGACGCGGAGCGGCAGGGTTTCCAGGCTCTTCAGCAGCACCCAGGCGTTGAACGGCGACAAGGCCGGCCCGGTCTGGCGCAGGAAGGTGTGGACGTGCTCCTGGATGAAGGCCTCCGACGCCAGGATGACGCCGCCGAGGCAGCGCCCCTGCCCGTCGATATGCTTGGTCGCCGAATACACGACGCAATCGGCCCCGAGTTCGAACGGCTTCTGCCAGATCGGGCTCGAAAAGACGTTGTCGACGACGAGCGTCGCCCCGGCCTCCTTGGCGATGGCGGCGACGGCGGCGATGTCGATGACCTCCAGGGTCGGGTTGGCCGGGCTCTCGAGGAAGAAGACCTTGGTCTCCGGCCGGATCGCCGCCCGCCAGGCGGCGAGATCGGGGCCGTGCACGAGGGTGGAGGCGACGCCGAAGCGAGGCAGCAGCTCGGCGATGACGTAGCGGCACGAGCCGAATAAGGCGCGGGACGCGACCACGTGGTCGCCCGCCCGCAGCTGCCCCATCAGAGAGGCGGTCACGGCCGCCATGCCGCTGGCGGTGGCACGCGCCGCCTCAGCGCCTTCGAAGGCGGCGATGCGGCGCTCGAACATAGTCACGGTCGGATTGGAGAAACGCGCGTAGATGAAGCCTTTGCTCTCCCCCTTGAAGCGCGCCTCGCATTCCTCGGCGCTCGGATAGACGTGCCCCTGCGTCAGGAACAGGGCCTCGGAGGTCTCGCCGAACTGGGAGCGGAGCCCTCCCTCATGCACAAGCCGGGTCTCGGGATGCAGGGCGCGCTCGTTCACTGGGTGGGGCATGAAACGTCCTGGAGCAAAGGCCTGACTTGCCACCGGGCCATCCCCGCGACAACCCGGTCGACCACTTCTACATTTACGCTGTGTGAATTCGATATATTTGACAAGAAAATTTGACTTTTGGGTGGTCGATCATCACATTGGCGGGACCATCGACGAGGTCCTGAACCCCACGCGGCCGGCCGGGTTGATGGCTCCAAAAGGAGCACGCTCATGGGCTGCTGCGACAAGCCTTTCACGCTCGAACCCGACGAGCCGCTCGGCCTTCCGACCGAGGTGAGCCGGCGCGGCCTCCTCAAGGGCGTCGCTGCGGCGGCGGGCACGGCCGCGACGCTCGCCGGCGGCGCAACGCCGGCGGGGGCGCAGGGCAAGCGCGTCAAGCTCGCCTTCTGCGGCCAGCTTCTGTGCGTCGTGCCCTACGAAGTGGCGCGCGCCAACGGCCATTTCGCCAAGGAGGGGCTCGATGTCGAGCTCGTCTACACGCGCGGCGGCAACGCCGCCATGCAGGCGCTGGTCGGCGGCGCCGTCGATTACGCGGCGACCTCCCTCGACGTCGCCTTGCAGGCTTACGGACGCGGCGCCGATATCCGTCGCTTCGCGACGACCGGGCGCTTGCCGCTGTTCGCCGCCGTGACGGCGCCCGGACGCGCCGGCGAGATCGGGCGCATCGAGGATCTCGCCGGCCGCACGGTCGGCGTATCGGCGCTCGGCAACGCCGACCACGCGCTCATGCTCTTTCTGCTGCGCCGCGCGTCCGTCGACCCCGCCAAGGTGCGCTTCGCCACCATGGGCACCAACCTCCTCGAGGCGGTGCGTCAGGGCCAGATCGATGTCGGTCTCGTCCAGGAGCCGGCCTTGACCTTGATCGAGCGCGCCGGCGGACGCGTGCTCGTCAACGGCATGGATATCAAGGACGCCGAGCGCTTCCTCGGCGGCGCTTACGAGTTCATGGGGGTCGCCGTGCGCACGCCCGAGATCCCGGCCCGCCGCGAGGAAATGGAGAAGATCGCGCGCGCCCTCGGCGCGGCGCTGCCGACCCTGCAGACCCTGCCGCCGGAAGACCTCCTGAAGGCGCTGCCGCGCGAGCTCACCGCCGGCGCCGACACCAAAGAGATCGGCGAATCCCTCGCGCGCCATCGCGCCTCGCTGTATCCGACCGCCGTCACGATCGATCTCGGCTCGTCCCGGCGCGTCGCCGATTCGTTGAAGGTGGCCGGCCTCCTCAAGGACGACGTCGATCCGACAAACCTGTTCGAAACATCCATCGCGGGAGCCGGCTGAATGCTGCGCGCCGACCATGTCAGCCTGTCCTACGGGGCGGAACCGGTTCTCGAAGGCGCGAGCCTGTCGATCGAGGCCGGGCAGTTCGTCAGCCTCGTCGGGCCGTCCGGCTCGGGCAAGAGCAGCCTGCTGCGCGCCGTCATGGGCCTGCAGGCGATCTCCGCCGGCCGCATCGACAAGGACGGGCTCGATGCGAACGACATCGGCATCCTGTTCCAGGACGATGCGCTTCTGCCCTGGCGCACGGCGGTCGAGAACGTGGCGCTCGGCCTGCGCCTCAACGGCCGCGACCGCCGCGCGGCGCGGGCCGAGGCGGAAGAATGGCTGGCCCGCCTCAGCCTGTCGGGTTTCGAAGGCCGCTACCCGCGCGAATTGAGCGGCGGACAGAGGAAGCGCGTCGCCCTCGCCCAGGTGCTCGCCCTGAAGCCGCGCCTGCTCCTCATGGACGAGCCGTTCGCTTCGCTCGACGCCATCGTGCGCGCCCGCGTCACCCAGGACGTGGTCGATCTCGTCGAGCGCGAGGGCATCGGCGTTCTCCTCGTCACGCACGACCTCGAAGAGGCGATCGCCCTGTCCGACCGGGTTTATTTGCTCTCGCAGGGACCGCGCGCCCATATCTCGCAATGCTACACGATCCCGATCCCGCGGCCGCGCAACCTCATGCGGGCGCGCACCCATCCGAAATTCGCGCCGCTCCTCGAGCGGCTGTGGGACGATCTGTCG
>DASQLE010000538.1:0-2337 GCA_035630175.1 Beijerinckiaceae bacterium | reverse complement strand
GTCGTCGCCGACGGTGCTGTTCGTGCTCGATCGCGTCCTCGGGGGCGGAGCGCCCCCGCGCGCGGTGCTCACGGCTTTGGGGCCGGGCTTCACGGCGAGCTGCGTGTCGCTCAAGGCCGCATGACGCTCGCCGTTCTCGTGCTGGCGCTGGTCACCTTGCAGCGCCTCGGCGAGCTGGCGCTCGCCCGGCGTAACACCGCGCGGCTGCGTGAGGCCGGCGCGGTCGAGGTCGGCGCGGGGCACTATCCGCTTGTCGTCGCCGTGCACGCCGCATGGCTCGCCGGCCTGTGGCTGCTCGCCCCGTCGATCGCGCCGAGCCTGCCCTGGCTCGCCGCGTTCGCCGTCCTGCAAGTCCTGCGCGTGTGGGTTCTCGCGAGCCTCGGCCGGCGCTGGACGACCCGCATCCTCGTTCTGCCCGGCGCGCCGCTGGTACGCCGCGGACCCTACCGGCTCATGGCGCATCCGAACTATGCGATCGTCGTCGGCGAGATCGCCGTCCTGCCGATCGCCTTCGGGCTCTACGGCTACGCGTTGGTGTTTTCGCTCCTCAACGCGGCCATCCTCGCCATCCGCATCAAGGCCGAGACCGATGCGCTCGCCCGCTTTGCCGGCCGGCACGAGGCCTGAAGTCTCGCGATCTAGCCCGCCTTGCGCATGCGCCCCGTCGCGCGCTTCTGCGCCGCGCCGGAGCCCTGACGGCGCGTGCCGGACGTCTCGCGTGCGGCTTTTTTCGCGGCCTTCACCTTGCCGGCTGCCGCACTGCCCTTGTCGTTGGCGGCCTTCACCTTGCCGCTCGCGCCTTTGCCCTTGTCGTTCGCGGCCTCGCCCTTGTCCGCCGAGATGCTCTTGCGCAAGGCGTCCATGAGGCTGACGACGTTGGTCGGGCGGGGCGCCGCGGCCGCCTGCTTGACGGGACGATGCTGCTGCTTCGCCTTGATCAACTCGAGCAGGGCGTCCTGGTAGCGGTCGTCGAACCGCTTCGGATCGAAATGCGACATCTTGCGGGTGATGATGTGGGTCGCAAGATCGAGCATCTCGTCCGGCACATCGACGTCGTCGATATCCTCGAACGTGTCGGCGTCGTCGCGGACCTCGTAGGCGTAGCGCAGCGTCGTCGCGACGAGGCCCTTGCCGCGCGGCTGCAGGACGATCGGCCGCTCGCGCCGATAGAGCACGACGCGGCCGATGCCGACGACCTCCTTCTCGCGCATGGCCTCGCGGATCACGGCAAAGGCCTCCTCGCCCATCTTGCCGTCGGGCGCGAGGTAATAAGGCGTGTCGAGATAGGTCTCGTCGATCTCGCTGCGCGGCACGAAGGTCTCGATGTCGATCGTGTGCGTGCTCTCGATGGCGACCGCGTCGATCTCGTCTTCCTCGACGATGATGTATTCGTCCTTGGCGACCTGGTAGCCCTTGACCTGATCGGCGGCGTCGACCTCCTCGCCCGTATCGGGATCGACGAGCCGCCGCCGCAGCCGGTTGCCGGTCTCGCGGTTGAGGAGGTTGAAGGTGACGCGCTCCTTGGTGGTCGTCGCCGTGAACAGCTGCACGGGGCAGGAGACCAAGGAGAGCTTGAGAAACCCTTTCCAGTTCGAGCGCGGCGCCACAGTCAAAACTCCATACGCATTGGGCCACACGAGTCATGGCTCGATTCAAACGAGAGCCGACAGGAGTCGTTCCATGATGTGCGAATCTATAGTTGACGATGACCGCCGCACTAATACTTAGATTTGACTTTAATACCCCGCAGTTTAGTCTAAGTTGTTTTCAGTTTTGTTGGGCTAATCGGCTCCTCGCTCCCTCTGAATCAGGCGGCCGGCTCGTAAGGCGATGATCAAACGTCATTGCTCGACCTGAGCGGGGCGGCGGATTCACCTGATTCGTCTGCAAGCTAGGCAGGAGCGCGCGATTTTGTTCACGCCTGACCTTTCGCGCTGCGCGCGCAAGCCCTTAAGCGGCCCAGAGCGGCTCCCGTCATCTTGCATTGCAAAAAGGTGAGAGCCACCTTCCTGGCATGCCCGATCTGCCTTCCGCCGCGATCCTTTCAGAGGATCAGCCATCCCCGTTATTGCGCGACGGAGCCGCGGCGGATCTCGATCCGGCTCTTGGCGCCGAGGTCGTCGCGCTCGACCATTGGCTGCTCGGTGAGGCGGCCCGCACCGAGGATGCCGGGGAGGTTCTAGCCGGCCTCGCCGAGCGGCTCGACGGGGTCGGCGTCCCGGTCGATCGCATCACGACGGCGATCGAGGTGCTGCATTCGGAATATGCCGGCGTGGGACGGTTCTGGACCCGGGAGGAGGGGGCCACCGTGCGTCTTTTCCCGCACGGCGACAAGTT
>DASQLE010000537.1:0-4665 GCA_035630175.1 Beijerinckiaceae bacterium | reverse complement strand
CCGAGCCGAGGGCGTTGACGACGACCAGAGCCCCGACCGTGAAGCCGGACGGCGTCACCGCGCTGGCCGAGCCGAGGCCGCCCTTGAGATCGACCGTGGTCGCCCCGCAGCCGCCGCCGGCCGTGCCGAGGGCGAACTCGGCGGCGGCCGTCGACACCGCCGCGTAGCCGAGTTCGCGGTAGGGCGGATAGCGGCCCCAATCCTTGTCGCCGCCGTTGAGGAGGTCGAAGCAAATCGCCTGCGGCACGATCGGCACCGTCACGGGGCCGATCGCGAAGCCGCGCCCTCTCTCGCGCAGATACGCCTGCACGCCGGAGGCGGCGTCGAGGCCATAGGCCGAGCCACCCGACAACACGACGGCGTCGACGCGCTCGACGGCCATTTCAGGCTCGAGGCAGCCCGCGTCCCGGTTGGCCGGAGCGCCGCCGAGCACGACGCCCGAAGCGACGGCCGCTTCCTCGAAGAGCGCCACGGTGACGCCGGAGGCGAGCCGCTCGTCGTGCGCGTTGCCGACCAGGATACCAGGCACGTCGGTGATGAGGTTTCGCATCGAATCTTCCGCCTCATACTGAGGTGCGAGCCAGAGGCGAGCCTCGAAGCACGCACCGCGCTCGTGCGTGCTTCGAGGCTCAACCCCGGCCAAGTCCGGGGCTTCGCACCTCAGCATGAGGGAGGTGAGTGCTCAAGGCGCGGCTTCAGAGCGGGAGCGCGGCTTCAATCCGGCCCACCGACCCGCTACAAGGCACCATGCTCGAGGTTTCCCTTCCCGCGGCGGCGCTCGGCGGGCTGATCAGCTTCGTCAGCCCGTGCGTGCTGCCGCTGGTCCCGCCCTATCTGTCGTTCCTCGCCGGCGTCAGCCTCGACGAGCTGCAGGCCGGGGACGATTGGGGCGTGCGCCGCCGTGCCGTTCTGACGGCGCTTCTGTTCGTGGCCGGCTTCTCGACCGTCTTTATCCTGCTCGGCGCCACGGCCTCGGCCCTGGGGCTGCTCGTCCGGCAATATGTCGACGTGTTGAGCACGGTCGCCGGCCTCGCCATCATCGCCATGGGCCTGCATTTCCTCGGGCTGTTCCGGATCGGGCTGTTCTATCGCGAGGCGCGATTCAGCGTCGACCGCTCCGTGGACGTGTGGGGCGCCTACGTGATGGGGCTCGCGTTCGCGTTCGGCTGGACGCCGTGCATCGGGCCGATCCTCGCCGCCATCCTGGCGGTGGCCGGCTCCGAGACGAGCGTCGCCCGCGGCGCCCTGCTGCTCGGCGTCTATTCCGCCGGCCTCGGCCTGCCCTTCGTGCTCGCCGCCTTCGCCATGAAGCCCTTCGTCGGCCTTCTCAAGCGCATGCGGTCGCGCTTCGCGGCGGTGGAGAAGACCATGGGGGCACTCCTTGTCCTCACGGGCATCGCCTTCCTGAGCGGCTGGATGACGACGGCTTCGTTCTGGCTCCTCGAAACCTTTCCGGCGCTCGGGCGCTTCGGATGAAAAAACCGCCCCGGCGAGCCGGGGCGGTGGGGTCGTCTTTGCTCAGATCGGCGAGCCTACATCGACATCTCGTTGCCCGAGTAGTCGATCTTGCCGTCCTGGCCCTTCTTCCACTCATACATGATGTAGTCCGGACGGGTGATGTCGCCCTTCTTGTCGAAGGAGATATCGCCGATCACGGTCTTGAACGGCTTGCCCTGCTTCATGACCTCGGCGATCTTCTTGGAATCCGTGGACTTGGCCTGCTCGGCGGCCGCCTTCAGGATTTGCACGGCCGCGTAGGCGTAGAGGGTGTAGGCCTCCGGGTCGATGTTCTTGGCCTTGAACTTGGCGACCGCGTCCTTGGCGTTCGGGTTCTTGCGCGGGTCGGGGCTGAAGGTCATCAGGGTGCCCTCGGCGCCGGGCCCGGCGATCGACACGAACTCGGCCGAGACGATGCCGTCGCCGCCCATCAGCGGCGCCTTGACGCCCTGGTCGCGCATCTGCCGGATGATGAGCCCGGCTTCCGTGTGCAGGCCGCCGAAATAGACGACATCGACATTGCCCTGCTTGATCTTCGAGACGAGGGCCGAATAGTCCTTCTCGCCGGTGTTGATGCTCTCGCTCATGGTCTCCTTGAGGCCCTTGCCGTTCATCGCCTTCCGGGTCTCGTCGGCGAGGCCTTTGCCGTAGGGCGTCTTGTCGTCGATGATGGCGACCTTCTTGCCCTTGAACTTGCTGGCGAGATAGGCGCCCGCGACCGCGCCCTGCTGGTCGTCGCGGCCGCAGGTGCGGAACGTGTTCCACATGTTGCGCTCGGTGAAGCGCGGGTTGGTCGAGGCCGGGGTGATCTGGACGATGCCGGCTTCCTGGTAGACCTCGGAGGCCGGGATCGACACGCCGGAGTTGAAGTGGCCGACGACCATCTTCACGCCCTCGCCGGAGAACTTGTTGGCGACCGACACGCCCTGCTTCGGATCCGATACGTCGTCGCCGACCACCACCTGGATCTTCTGGCCCATGATGCCGCCGGCGGCGTTGATGTCTTCGGCCGCCTGCTCGGCGCCGTTCTTGAGCTGGGCGCCAAAGGTGGCGTTCGGCCCCGTGATCGGTCCGCCGACGCCGAGCTTGATCTGGGCGTTGGCGGCGCCCGAAAAAGCAAGGCCAAGACCGAGCGCAACGCCGGTCAACAGCATCTTTCGCATAAGGTGACTCCTCTGGTGTCCTTGACTTGATCCCTGTAGCCGAAAATCACGCTGCGTTTTGATCGGCACGATCAAAACGCAGGAACGTGATCGACTCCAATATGTTGAGCATGATGTTTGTCCGAAAAGTGGAGGCCGCTTTTCGGCATCATGCGAGCGGCGGCCCGAAGCCGCCGTCGGGGCGCAGTCTTGCGCCTTTTGCGGCGGAAGTCACCTTGGATTTCGCGCCCAAATCGGCGTCAGGTTTGACCTTTTTCGCGCCAGGTTAACGGTCCTGCCCGCTCGTAGAGCCAGGCGTATTGGGAGGCCATCTGCCGGGCCCGCCGCTGGCGGAAGCCGACAAGGCCGATGGCGATGACCACGGCCGCATCGACCAGGTAGTAATGCAGGGACAGGAGCGTGCCGCCGAACAGGGCGAAATGGATGAAGCGCACGGCCCCGGCGAGCAGCAAGAGGTAGAGCACGCACAGGCGATAGGGCTGCCAGGTGATGGCCATGGCGCGGCCGGTCATCCAGGCGGCCCAGCCGCCCATCAGGACGGTGACGAGGGCGAACAGCCAGAACGAGGGCTCTTCGTAGAGGATGCCTTGCATCGTGTCCTTCTACCCCTCGTCATCCTCGGCCGAAGCGAAGCGGAGGGGAAGGGGATCCCTGCCCACGCACGCCGCCGCTCCTGGATCATCTCCGCCTGCGCGCCTTCGGCGCCCCGGCCGGGGCTGACACATCAATGCCGTCCTCCCTCGAGGTAAGCCGCTTGGACCTGCGGGTTTTCCAGAAGCTCCTTGCCGGTGCCGCTGAGCGTGATGGTGCCGGTTACCATCACGTAGCCGCGATGGGCGAGCTTCAACGCGTGGTAGGCGTTCTGCTCGACGAGGAAGACCGTCATGCCGTCGCGCCCGTTGAGCTCGCGGATCACCGAGAAGATCTGCTTGACGACGAGCGGCGCGAGGCCGAGCGACGGCTCGTCGAGCAGGAGCAGGCGCGGCCTGCTCATCAGCGCGCGGGCGATGGCGAGCATCTGCTGCTCGCCGCCGGACAGGGTGCCGCCGCGCTGCTGCAGCCGTTCCTTGAGGCGCGGAAACACCGCGCAGATGCGCTCGAGGTCCTCGGCGAGATGGGCGCCGCCGGCGACGGCCGCGCCCATCTGCAGGTTCTCGTAGACGGTCATGCGCGGGAAGATGCGCCGTCCCTCCGGCGATTGCGCGATCGACAGGCGGGCGATGTCGTGCGTCGGCAGGCGCGTGATGTCGCGGCCCGCATAGGTGATGGTGCCCTCGCGGGCGCGCGGGTTGCCGAAGATCGTCATCATCAGGGTCGACTTGCCGGCCCCGTTGGCGCCGATCAGGGTGACGATCTCGCCCTCGCGGACGTCGAGGTCGACGCCTTTGAGGGCCATGATGTTGCCGTAGAAGGTCTTGACGCCGCGGATGGCGAGAAGCGGCGCCCCGGCCGCCGCAGCGCGTGTCTCCTCCACGAGCACGTTGATGCCGGCGACGCTCATGCGCCCACCTCCGCCTCGACCTTGGCGACCTCCTCGTCCTCGACGCCGAGATAGGCGGCGATGACGCGCTGGTCGTTCTTGATCTCGGTCGGCGTGCCGTCGGCGATCTTGATGCCGTAATCGAGCACGATCACATGGTCGGAAATCTCCATCACCACCGACATGTCGTGCTCGATGAGAAGGATGGAGGTTCCGTGCTCGGCGCGGATCGATCGGAGCAGCCGGTTGAGTTCCTGACTTTCGCGCGGGTTGAGGCCGGCGGCCGGCTCGTCGAGGCAGAGGAGCACCGGATCGGTGCACATGGCGCGGGCGATCTCGAGCCGCCGCTGAGCGCCGTAGGGAAGGTCGCCGGCCGGATCGTCGGCACGGTCGGTAAGGCCGATCGTCTCGAGCCAGCCGGTCGCCTTGTCGATGGCGGCGCGCTCGGCGCGCCCGTAGCCGCCGAGGCCGAGAACGCCGAGGAATGTGAAGCCGGAGGCGATCATCAGCGGGTTGTGCTGCGCC
>DASQLE010000536.1:0-2131 GCA_035630175.1 Beijerinckiaceae bacterium | reverse complement strand
CATCCAACATGAGCCGGTCGAGGAAAGACCCCGCCTGGCCTCGGCTCTTGGCCTCGGCGACGTCGTCGGCGTTGGCGGCAAGAACGGCCGGCGCCGCCGCGCGGATAGCCGTCGCCATGCCGCGCAGGGCGGCGTTCTTCTCGCCCTCGGCCGCAAGGGCGAGACGGTGGGAAGCGGCCCGGGCGCGACGGCCCAACCCGGCCATTACGCGCTCGACGTCGCGGCCGGATGCGGCGGCATCGGGCGCTCCGAGCCGGTCGGCGAGCCTCGCGAGGTTCGTGGGTCCGGTTGCGTTCATGCCAGCGTCTGGGGACGGTTTTGCACGGGGCTCTTAGCACGGGTCGCCGGAGGGCGCGACCGCGTCGGCCGATGGCCGCTCCGGATCGGCTTCCCCCGCCCGCACGACGCGTCCTGCCGCGGCCAGGGCGAGGTCGTCGCGATGCACCATGGCGGCGCGTCCGGGGTAGCCGAGGAGGGCGCCGATCTCGCGGCTCGGCCGGCCGATGATGCGGCCCGCTTCGGTGGCGTCGTAGCCGACGAGGCCGCGGCCGAGCACGGCCCCGGACAGGTCGCGGATGACGACCGCGTCGCCGCGCGCGAAGTCGCCCTCGATGCGGCGCACGCCGACGGGCAGGAGGCTGGCCCCCTTGTGCAGCGCCTCGGCGGCGCCCGCGTCGATGATCAGCGCGCCCTTCGGCTCGAGCGCGCCGGCGATCCAGGTCTTGCGCGCCGTCGCCGGATTGGACGGCGTCAGGAACCACGTGCAGCGCCCGCCTCCGGCGATCCGCGCGAGCGGATTGTGCGGCCGCCCGTCGGCAATGACCATGTGGGTGCCGCCGGCCGTCGCGATCATCCCGGCGTCGATCTTGGTGCGCATGCCGCCGCGCGACAGCTCCGAGGCGGCGCCGCCGGCCATGGCCTCGACGGCCGGCGTGATGCGCTCGATCACGGGGATGTGCCGCGCCTCAGGATCGCTCGCCGGCGGAGCGCTGTAGAGGCCGTCGATATCCGAGAACAGCACGAGCAGGTCCGCTCCGATCATGGTCGCGACGCGCGCCGCGAGGCGGTCGTTGTCGCCGTAGCGGATCTCGGTCGTGGCGGTGGTGTCGTTCTCGTTGACCACCGGCACGGCGCGCATCTCGAGCAGCTTCTGCGTCGTCGCCCGCGCGTTGAGGTAGCGACGCCGCTCCTCGGTATCGGCGAGGGTGACGAGGATCTGCCCGGCCGTGATGCGGTGCCGCGCCAGCACCTCCGACCAGATGCGCGCCAGGGCGATCTGGCCGACGGCGGCGGCGGCCTGGCTCTCCTCGAGCTTCAGCGCGCCGGGGGCGAGGCCGAGCACGGTGCGGCCGAGGGCGATGGCGCCGGACGAGACCACCAGCACATCGGCCCCGCGCCCGTGCAGCCCGGCGATGTCCTCCGCCAGCGCCGTGAGCCAGCCTTCGTTCGGCTGGCCGCGCGCCCGGTCGACGAGCAGGGCCGAGCCGACCTTGAGCACGATGCGGCGGAACTGGTTGAAGGATGGAGTCACGGGAGGTCGAGCGAGATCAACGAGGAAGACCTGTATCATCGTAGAAGTCGCGATGATCGGAACTCGCTCCCGGCCGCGCTGCCGCGGCCGAGCGCTTCGACAAACGGGCGATATCCGTCAAGAAGGCCATCGGCTCGGGTGTCGGCTCGTCGGCTGCGCATCTCGTCTGCAATTCGCGGAGCGCCCTCTCCAGCATATCGTTCACCGTCGTGTTCATCTCGCGAGCCAGAGCATGCGCAGCCTCGTAAGCCGCATCGCTTCGAATTTCACCTGCTTGGTCATTGCCAGCTCTCCGAGACGCCATGCTAGCACGTTTGAGCATGACTCGGCCCAGACAGCCCGCCCAACAAGTCTTGACAATTTATTCCCATAGGATTATAAGTGATGCGTCCTGTCCGTGAGGGGCGCTTCCGGAGGCGTCTTGGAGCGGGGCAGGATCGGAGTCTGAGGGCCGGGGCTGACGCGTGCTCCGGGCTCGGGAGGCCGAAGGCCAATTCGGGGCTCACCGCCCGTCTGAGATCCGCCCGCCCCACACTACGATGGGGACGTGCCACAGCACATGGTTGCTCAGGGGAGACCCTGCCCGCCGCCAGCGCGGAG
>DASQLE010000535.1:0-7951 GCA_035630175.1 Beijerinckiaceae bacterium | reverse complement strand
GTCGGGTAGGGGCCGCGCAGGTAAGGCGGCAGGCCGGGCCAAGTGTCGAGGAAGTCGATGTCCGCCCGGTCCTCGGGGCCGTAACGCCCTTTGACGGCGATGCCCTCGGGCGTGAGCCAGGGCTGCGCTCCCTCTCCCGCTTGCGGGAGAAGGTTGGGGTAAGGGCTAGCGTTGCCCTCGCCCGGTCGGCGCCGCCGACTCGACCTCTCCCGCTCTGCGGGCGAAGCGAGGGCGACGGTCGAGAAATTCGGGATGCGGCTCACATCGCTGCTTATAGCATGAAAACGTCCGCTGGAGGCTGTCCTAGCCCCGCTTCTCCGCGCTCCACGAGCCGGAGCAGTCGCGGGCCCCGGCAACCGTCCAGGTGCCGGAGCCGGCGCTGTCGGCCAGCTTGCCGCGCACGTTGGCCCGGGTTTGGCCCTGCGCAATGCTGCCCTGCACGGCGCCGCTGCGCGCGACTTCGCCCGTGATGGTGAAGGCCGCCTCGCCGGCATAGCGGACCTGGCCGTTCTCGATGGCGATGGGATAGCGATACGCCTTGTCGCATTCGCCTCGCTCGGTGACGACCAGCACGCTCCAGCGGCCGTTGAACTGCTGCTGGGCCTCGGCGCCGCCGCTCAGGGCCAAGAAGGCGAAACCGGCTGCGGTCAATCTCGACACGTTCATGCAATATCTCCTATCGAGGAAAAGGGATGAGCCGGTCCGGAATGAGGGCGACGGGCCGAGCCTGAGTCCGCGGCCGCTGCGATCGCCTCGTTCAAAACGGCGACGGCGTCGCAACCGGCGAACACATAGGACACAACCCCCGTGCCGCCGAGCTGTTCCGGGAGCCGAGCCGGGTCTGCCGTGAGATAGACGGCGCGCGCACCTGCCGCCCACAGCGCCTCGGCGAACGGCATCGCCTCTCGCGCGGCCGCCCCCTCGCTGGAGCACAGGCAGGCGAGCCGCGCGCCGGATGCGGCGAAAGCCGTCGCCGCCGCGTCCGGGGTCGCGAGCCCGTCGCTCGCGACCGCCTCGATGCCGCCGGCTTCGAACAGGGTCTTGGCAAAAGAGGCCGACGCCGCCGCGTCGGCCGGCGCGCCGAGCGAGACCAGAAACACCTCCGGCCGCGAGCCCGTGCGCCCGCGCAGGCCGTCCGCCGCATCGCGCAGCCGCTCGAACGGCGCGGCGGCGCGGAGCGAGGGCAGGGGCTCGATGCTCATCGCATCGGTTGCGAACAGCGCGCCGGCGAGCGGCAACCCGTTCTTCGCTTCGGTGACGAGACCGGCGAAGTCGGATAGCGGCGGCGCCGTTCTCCTGTCGAGCGGAACCGACGAGGCGTCCAGCACCGCGACCGGCGTCTCGGCGAGAAGTGGGAAGACGCTCGTTCCGGTGATCGCGTCCTGCCTGCGGGCGACGGCCTCCTCACGCGCGGCGCGCGTTTCGGCGATCCCCGCCTGCAGCGCGCCGGCCTGGAGGCTCGGCACGATGCCGCCCGCGCTCTCGATTCTCTGGAATTGCGCCCACGCCTGCCGGCACAGCTCGCCCGTGAGCGCTTCAAAGGCGCCGGCGCCGGCTGCCGGGTCTTCGACCCGCCAGAGGTTCGACTCATCCAGGAGGATGAGCTGCGTGTTGCGGGCGATGCGGCGGGCGAAGGCATCGGGCAGGCCGAGCGCTGCCGTGAACGGCAGGACCGTGATCGAATCAGCCCCGCCGAGGCCGGCCGCGAAAGCGGCCGACGTCGCCCGCAGGATGTTCACCCACGGATCATGCCGCGTCGTCATGCGCCAGGCAGTCTCCGCCTGCAGCCGCACAGGGTGCGGCGCGAGGCCGGAGACCTCCTCGACGCGCGCCCAGAGACGCCGCAGCGCGCGCAACTTGGCGATGGTGAGGAACTGGTCGGCATCGGCGACGAGCAGGAAGGACAGGGCGTCGCGCGCCGCCTCGAGGGTCCAGCCGCCCGCTTCGAGCAGGCGGAGGTAAGCGATTCCGGTCGCGAGGGCGACGGCGAGCTCCTGCGCTTCCGAGCCGCCCGCCTCATGGACCGCCCGCGTGTCGACCCGCAGCAGCGTCCGCGCGAAGCCGCGCTCGGCCAGAGCGCTCGCCGTGTCGGCGGCGCGCGCAGCGAGGCGCGGCCACGGCAGGGAAGCGCCGCCCGTCCGTGCCATGTCGCCGATCGGGTCGAGGCCGAAATCGATGTCGAGGGTCGCCGGCGTCCATCCGCGCCGCTCGACCAGCGCCGTCAGGAGGGCGGCCGTCATGCGTCCAAGGAAAGGCGCCGTCTCGACGCGCAAGGCGACGAGGTCGAGCATGACGCCGGCGAGCGCCCGGTCGAGCGCGTCAAGCGTGTCGGCGGCAACGCCGAAGCCGCGCGCGGCGGGCGCACCGCGGAACACAAGGGCGAGCGCGTCGGCTCCGCCATGCAGATCGGCGAGAGCGAGACGGTTCGCCATCGCGGAATCGGGATGATCGATGCGTTGCGCGATGCGCCAGCGGCCGGGCCGCCCCGCGAGCGGCGTCTCCGACCCTTGCGCCGCCTCGTAGAGCGGCCCGATGCCGATGCCGTCGTAGCTGCGCGCGACGAGCGTCTCGACGGCCGCGCCCTTCAGCACGCGCTGCACGAGTGTCAGCCAATCATCGCGGGTCGCGGCCGGAAACTCACCCGCCAGCGTCAGATCGTCCATGCCCTTTCTTGCAACATCCCCGCTCAGCGCGCCACTCTCAGGGGCGATCCCTCTCGTGAAGGGGAGGGATTCAGGGTGGGAGGGAAGCAGGCCCGATCGGCTCGACCCCGCTGCGGTCGATGGCCGCCGCCCAGTCCCGCACCGTCCGCCCCTCGACCAGGCGCTCGCCGGCGATGTCGAGCAGCGGCACGAGCACGAAGGCGCGCTCGGTGAGACGCGGATGCGGGATCGTCAGGTCCGGCTCGTCGATGCGCTCGTCCCCGTACGTCAAGATGTCGACGTCGATCGGACGCGGGCCCCAGCGCTCGCGCCGCTCGCGGCCGAGGGCCGCCTCAACGCGACCGATGAGGTCGAGCAGCGCCCGCGGCGCCAGCGCGGTCTCGCCGGCCGCGCAGAGATTGACGAAATCCGGCTGATCGGCCACCCCCCACGGCGCGGTCCGATACGGTCGCGAGCGGCGCACGATGCGCACGCCGCCGGCCTCGAGCTGGTCAAGCGCCGCGCCGATGGCGGCGATCGGGTCGCCGAGATTGCCGCCGAGGCCGAGCAAGACCTCAGGCAAGACGGCTCCGCTCGACGACGACGCCGACGTGATCGAACACGGCCTCGATGGCGGCGGCCGGCTTCCTGATCTCGACAACGACGCGCTCGATGGCCGGGAAGGACGCCAGCACGGTCGCGGCCACGGCTTCGGCCGCCGCCTCGATGAGATAGAAGCGCTTCGTGGTGACGGTGTCGATGACGAGCCGCGTCAGCGCGTCGTAGCAGACGGTCTCCCTGTAGTCGTCGCTTCGCCCGGCGGCGCGGAGGTCGAGGAAGGCCGTCACGTCGAGCGCGAAGCGCTGGCCGAGCGTCTTCTCCTCCGGCAGGAGGCCGTGCCGGGCGAAGACCTGAAGGCCCTTGAGGACGATGCGATCGCTCACGCCGATGCCGTCCGCAGGGTATCGAGAACGCGCATGGCCTGGACATGCTCCTTGACGTCGTGGACCCGCACGATGTCGGCGCCGCCCATGACGCCGAATGTATTCGCCGCGAGCGTGCCGGGCAAACGCGCCATGGGCGGCGCTTCCGGCTGAAACAACCGGCCGATGAAGGCCTTGCGCGACAGGCCGAGCAGCACCGGGTAGCCGAGGGCCTTGAGGCGCGGCAGCGCCGCGACGGCCTGATAGCTCTGCTCGATCGTCTTGCCGAAGCCGATGCCGGGATCGAGCACGATGCGGTCGTCGGGCACGCCGGCCGCTTTCGCGATGGCGAGGGAGCGTTCGAGAGAGCGCAGGATGTCGACGACGATGTCGAGCGAGGCGTCGGCCGCGTCCCGGTTGTGCATGAGGATCGCGGCGGCGCCCGTCTCGGCCGCGACCTCGGCGATGGCGGGATCGCGCTGGAAGCCCCAGACGTCGTTGACGATCGAGGCGCCGGCGGCGAGGGCGCGCCGCGCCACGTCCGCCTTCCAGGTGTCGATGGAAATCGGCGCGGAAGCGCCGGCCTCGGCAAGACCGGCGAGGACGGGCTGCACCCGCGCCCATTCCGCTTCGACCGATATGACGACGTGGCCGGGGCGGCTCGATTCGCCGCCGACATCGACGATATCCGCCCCCTCCAGGGTCATGCGCAGGGCCGCCGCCACGGCCGTGCCCGGCTCGTGATGGACGCCGCCGTCCGAGAACGAATCGGGGGTGACGTTGACGATGCCCATGACGAGCGTGCGTCCGCCGAGTTCGAGCGTCCCGGTGCGGTGGGTCAGGCTGCGCATGGCAGGGGCATGGCCGCCCATGCAGGGGCTGTCAACGACAGGAGGTCGACCCCGATAGCAGAAGGCCCAGCCTTGGGGCCGGGCCTTCCGCCCCGCCCCCACAAAGCCGTGACGGCGGGAGAACGATCCATGCGTCGGATCGACAAGACAACGCGGCTCGCACCGCCCGCGTTTCAGCTTGACCGCAAAAATCGTCAGACGAACTGGTTGAGGCCCGGAATCGAGCCGACAATGGGGCCCATCACGTCCTCGCCGGCCTTTTCACGGCCATAGGCGAAGAGCTCGCGCCCTAGGGGCTGCATCTGCCCCATGGAGACGCCGGCACCCATGAGCTGGGTGCCGAGACCCATGACGCCTCCGCCCAGCATCCCCATGAACCCGCCGCCGGTGGCGCCCGGCCCGCCGTCGCCGGATTGCGCGACCGCCTGCTCGGCGCCCGGCATGGCGGCGAGAAGCTGGCCCACCTCGGCCGGCGGCCCTTCCTTCTGCAGGAAGGCGAGAATGATGCCGATGGCCTTTTGCGCCGTCGCGGCGTCGAGACCCGTCCTCTCTGTGATCCGGCCGATCAGCTCGTCCATCAATGTCTCCTCAATCGCGCGTCATCATGCGAGGGCGGCGGCGCCAAAATCAACCCCGTATCCGACGGGGCGCGTCGAGGAGGCTCGCCGTGCGGCGCCGACTGGTTCGGCGTCATGCGCAAGGGCCGCGCCGGGGCATGGGTGGAAACGCTTGCGCCGATTGCCTATGACTGGGCGGACACGAGGAGCGACCATGATTGCGGACGGCAAGATCCTGCTCGGCAAAAGCGCCAAGCCCGAATACCTGACGCTGAAGCTCGCCAACCGTCACGGCCTCGTCACCGGCGCGACCGGGACCGGCAAGACCGTTACCCTGCAGGTGATGGCGGAGGGGTTCTCCAATGCCGGCGTGCCCGTCTTCGCCGCCGACATCAAGGGCGACCTGTCGGGCATCGCCGCGGCGGGCGACGGCAAGGCCCCGTTCGTCAAGCGCGCGCAGGAGATCGGCGTCGATTACACGCCCGACCGCTTCCCGGTCGTGTTCTGGGATCTGTTCGGCGAACAGGGTCATCCGATCCGCGCCACCGTCTCGGAGATGGGGCCTCTGCTGCTGGCGCGGCTGTTCGAGCTCAACGACGTGCAGGAGGGCATCCTCAACATCGCTGTCCGGGTGGCCGACGACCATTCCTGGCCGATGATCGACCTCAAGGACCTGCGCGCGCTGCTCACCTACTGCGCCGAGAGCGAGCCGGAGATCGACGCCAAATACGGCAACGTGGCGAAGAACTCGATCGGCGCCATCCAGCGCCAGCTTCTGATGCTGGAGAACCAGGGCGCGCAGGCCTTCTTCGGCGAGCCGGCCCTCGATATCCGCGACTTCATGAGGACCGACCGCGACGGCCGCGGCATCATCAACATCCTGGCGGCCGACAAGCTCATGGCGAGGCCGCGCCTCTATGCCTCCTTCCTGCTATGGATGCTGTCCGAGCTGTTCGAGGAGTTGCCCGAGGTCGGCGATCTCGACAAACCCAAGCTCGTGTTCTTCTTCGATGAGGCGCACCTTCTCTTCAACGACGCGCCGCGCCCGCTGCTCGAGGCCGTCGAGCAAGTCGTGCGGCTGATCCGCTCGAAGGGCGTCGGCGTTTATTTCGTCACGCAGAACCCGCTCGACGTGCCGCAGACCGTGCTCGCGCAGCTCGGCAACCGCGTGCAGCACGCGCTGCGCGCCTTCACGCCGCGCGATCAGAAGGCGGTGCGCGCCGCAGCCGAGACGTTCCGTCAGAACCCGGCTTTCTCGACCGAGAAGGCGATCACCGAGCTCGGCGTCGGGGAGGCGCTGGTCTCGACGCTGGAGGGGAACGGCACCCCGTCGATGGTCGAACGCACCCTCATCGCCCCGCCGAGCGGGCGCGTCGGCCCGCTCGCCGAGCCCGAGCGCAAGGAGGCGGTCCGGGCGAGCCCCCTGCGCGGCAAATACGACGCGGCGGTCGATACCGACAGCGCTTACGAGATGCTGGCGAAGCGCAAGGAGATGGCGGCGCAGCCGGCCCAGGAGGCGGCAAGCTCAGGCGGGCTCGGCGGGCTCCTCGAATCGATCCTCGGTGGTGGGCAGGGGAGTGCCCAAGGGAGCGGCAAGGGCAAGGGCCGCCAGCGCGCGACCGTGACCGAAACCGTCGTCCGCACCGCCGCGACTTCCGTCGCCCGCACCGTCGGCACGCAGATCGGCCGCGCTATCCTGCGCGGCGTGCTCGGCAGCATGACGAAGGGGCGCTAGGGTCGAGATATGGGCCGGAGGGGCGATCGGTGGCACGACGTTGTAATTCTTACGCGGCTCGCGGCCGGATCGCCTTCAGGTCGCTCTCGATCTCGCGCCGGCGCGCCATCAGATCGTGGTCCGCCTGGAGACGCATGAAAAAGCCTTCCGAAAGTGTGAAGTAACGCGTCAAGCGAAGGTCGGTATCGGCTGTAACGGCTCGTTTCCCGAGGACGATCTCATTGATCCGCCGGGGCGGCACGCCGATGGCTCGCGCAAGCCCGGATTGGCTGAGCTGCATCGGAGCGAGGAATTCCATCATCAAGACTTCGCCCGGATGCGGATTATGCAAGTGCCCTCTAGTGGTAGTCGACGATTTCGACACTTTCAGCTCCTTCGGCCCAATGGAAGCAGATCCGCCATTGGTCATTAATTTGAATGGAATGCTGGCCTTGCCGGCTTCCCCTGAGCGCTTCGAGACGGTTTCCAGGTGGCACTTTCAAATCGTTCAGGCGTCTTGCAGCATTCAAGAGACGTAACTTGCGCAGCGCCGCGTCTTGAATATCGGCCGGCAGCCGGCGGCTACGCGCGCCTGTCCAGACACGCTCGGTGTCTTTATCGGCAAAACTCACAATCATTCACGAACATAACGCATAACGTTATGGGGCTGCAACGATGATTCGAGACTTGTCGTATCTTGATTTTCAGCGCAATGCTTGCGCCTCTCCGGATCAATGTAGATGACAGCAAGCTCCCATCTTGAGACCGTTCTGAACGACATCGACGTCGACCGTGACAACGCGCTTGAGCGGCTCTTCGCCTGGCTGCGCATCCCGTCGATCTCGACCGATCCCGCCTATGCGGGCCATTGCCGCGCGGCGGCGGAGTGGCTGAAGGCGCATCTCGACGCGCTCGGCTTCGATGCGTCGGTGCGGGACACGCCGGGGCATCCGGTGGTCGTGGCGCATAGCCGCAACGGCGCCGGCGCGCCGCATGTGCTGTTCTACGGCCATTACGACGTGCAGCCGGTCGACCCGCTCGAGCAATGGCAGACGCCGCCGTTCGAGCCGCGTCTCACGACCCTGCCGGACGGCCGGAAGGCGATCACGGCGCGCGGCGCCTGCGACGACAAAGGGCAGGTGATGACTTTCATCGAGGCGTGCCGGGCCTGGAAGGCCATGACCGGCGCGCTGCCCGTCGGCGTCACCATCCTGATCGAGGGCGCCGAGGAGGACGGCTCGAAGTTCCTGCCCGAATTCGTCGC
>DASQLE010000534.1:0-7857 GCA_035630175.1 Beijerinckiaceae bacterium | reverse complement strand
TCACGCCTTTCAGGATCCTGCATGCCGAATTCCGGGCCGGTTTCCTCCGCTTTGCGGCATGCATCCCTGCAGCTCCCGGCCGTCACGATCGACAGCTACAATGTCGAGCTCCGCGACAAGGAAGGGTTCTTGGGCGACCGCGCCAGCAACCGCGCCTTCCGGGCCATCCTGGAGGATTGGCGCGAGCGCTTGCGCGACAACGGCGACGATCCGGTCGGCGACGAGCCCAGCCACAGCATCAGCAAGAAGAAGCTCGACAAGATCCTGATCAGCGGAGAACCCGAGGCGGCCGGCTTGGTGCACGGCGCGATCGAGGAGTTCGCGCAGGAGCTTGCCACCGTGGTGCGGCGCTTCCTGCGCCAGAAGGCGTGGCGCGACACCGAGCGGGTCGTTGTCGGGGGCGGATTGCGGGATAGCCGCATCGGCGAGCTTGCCATTGGTCGTGCGACCGTGATCCTCAAAGCCGACAAGATCGATGTCGATCTCGTGCCCATCCGCCATCACCCGGACGAGGCAGGCCTGATCGGTGCGATCCACCTTGCGCCGTCTTGGATGTTCTCGGGCTACGACAGCCTCCTCGCGGTCGATATCGGCGGCACCAACATCCGAGCCGGGGTCGTGGTGACCAATGCCAAGACCGCACCCGACCTGTCCGACGCCGAGGTATCGGCCTCGGACCTGTGGCGGCATCGCGACGAGAAGCCCGCGCCATCCCGGGACGAGGCGGTGTCGCGACTGGTGGCGATGCTCGGCGACCTGATCCGCAAGGCCGAGAAGGCAAAGCTCAAGCTGGCGCCGTTCGTCGGCGTCGGCTGTCCCGGCCTGATCGAGGAGGACGGTTCCATCGAGCGGGGCGGCCAGAACCTGCCCGGCAATTGGGAAAGCAGCCGCTTCAACCTGCCCGACCGGCTGCAGGACGCCATGCCGTCGATCGCCGGCCACGATACGGTCGTGCTGATGCATAACGACGCCGTCGTTCAAGGCTTGAGCGAGGTGCCCTTCATGGCCGACGTGGCGCGCTGGGGCGTCCTGACGATCGGCACCGGGCTCGGCAACGCGCGCTTCACCAATCGGCGCGGCAACGAGCCCCCGGTCACGTCGCCGACCTAGCTTGACGTGCCGATCACGAAGGCCTTGTTTCGTTCGGTCTCCTCGCAAAGCTGCTTGACGTCCCGCGACGCGCAGTGATCGGCTGCGGCCCGCAGCAGGCGTTGCGCCATGCGATAAGCGTCCCCTTCGGCGGCGCTGACCGTCTTGTCGGGGTCATGCGGCACATGCACCGTGAGCTCGATGGTTTCGACCGTATGCTGCTCGGGCGCCCTGAACCCGAGCGTCATCTCGACCGCCATGGTTTTCGGGCTGGCGGCATCCGCCTGCGCCACCTTCATCTCGCCAAGGCGGAAGCTGTAGAACTCCATGCCCGTCTCTCCATCCGGCATCGGACGATAAGCCGTCGCGGCTCGTCTTGGAACCCGGGAGAGATCGACCGGTTCCACGTCGACCGGCTTCGCCGAGCGAGTTGCGACCCGGCTCAAAAAGCGTGAAGAAGGATAGGCCGCAGGGCAAGCTAGAACACAGGAAGATCACCATGGCAGGGCGTCTGGACGGAAAGGTCGCGGTGGTGACCGCCGCGGGGCAGGGCATCGGGCGGGCCATCGCCGAGGCCTTCCTGCGCGAAGGCGCCACGGTGTGGGCGACGGACCTCGATCTGGCGAAGCTCGCCGATCTCGCCTGCGAGCGCCGTCAGCTCGACGTGCTCTCGACCGCCGCAGTCGACACCTTCGCGGCCGAGGTGGGCGGCTCCGACATCCTGGTGAACTGCGCCGGCTACGTGCACCACGGCACCGTGCTCGACTGCTCGGAGCGCGATTGGGATTTCTCGTTCGACCTCAACGTCAAGTCCATGCACCGGACCATCAAGGCGTTGTTGCCGGGCATGCTGCAGAAGGGCTCGGCCTCCATCGTCAACATCTCGTCCGGCGCCTCCACCATCAAGGCGGCTCCCAACCGCTATGTCTATGCGTCGACCAAGGCGGCCGTGATCGGGCTGACCAAGGCCGTTGCCATCGATTTCATCACGAAAGGCGTGCGCTGCAACTGCATCTGCCCCGGCACCGTGCAGTCGCCCTCGCTCGATGCGCGCATCGAGACCCTGGCGGATTCGTCGCGCAAGCGCGAGGACGAGGTGCGGCGGATGTTCATCGAGCGCCAGCCCATGGGGCGGCTCGGCACGGCCGAGGAGATCGCCGCCGCGGCGCTCTATCTCGCGGGCGACGAGAGCGCCTTCACGACCGGCACGGCCATGATCGTCGACGGCGGCTGGAGCCTGTGACCAGTTAGGGAGGTAACGATGCACGTCCTCGTCATCGGCGCCGCCGGCATGGTCGGCCGCAAGCTCGTCGAGCGCCTCGCCGGCGATGGCCGGCTCGGCGGTCGAGAGATCGCGAAGGCGACGCTCCACGATATCGTCGAGCCGCAAGCGCCGTCCGGCGCGTCCTTTGCCGTGAAGACCCTTGCCTCCGACTTCTCCGTGCCGGGCGCGGCCGAGACGCTTCTCGCCGAGCGGCCCGACGTGATCTTCCACCTCGCCGCCATCGTGTCGGGCGAGGCGGAGGCCGATTTCGACAAGGGCTACCGCATCAATCTCGACGGCACGCGCCTGCTGTTCGACGCCATCCGCGCGATCGGCGGCGGCTACAAGCCTCGTGTCGTCTTCACCTCGTCCATCGCCGTGTTCGGGGCGCCGTTCCCAGACGCCATCGGCGACGAGTTCTTCCTGACGCCGCTCACCAGCTACGGCACCCAGAAGGCGATAGGCGAGCTGCTGCTGGCCGATTACACGCGGCGCGGCATCTTCGACGGCGTCGGCATCCGTCTGCCGACCATCTGCGTCAGGCCGGGCCGGCCCAACAAGGCTGCGTCGGGCTTCTTCTCCAACATCATCCGCGAGCCCCTGAACGGGCAGGAGGCGGTGCTGCCGGTGTCGGAGGAGGTGCGGCATTGGCATGCGAGCCCGCGCTCGGCCGTCGGCTTCCTGCTGCACGCGGCGACCATCGACGGAGGCAGGCTCGGAGCCCGCCGCAACCTGAGCATGCCGGGGGTGTCCGTCACCGTGGGCGAGCAGATCGCCGCCTTGCGGGAGGTTGCGGGGGAGGGGCCTGCCGCCCGCATCCGGCGCGAGCCGGATCCGACCATCATCCGCATCGTCGATGGCTGGCCGCGCAACTTCAGCGCGAAGCGGGCGCTGGAGCTCGGCTTCCGGGCGGACGAGAGTTTCGCGGCCATCATCCGCACGCATATCGACGACGAGCTCGAGGGCCGCTTCGTCCCCTGATCGTCATCTTCGACCGGAGCGAAGCGCAGAGCCGAGGACCGCGGGACCCGTAGGGCGCCTTCGCGTCCTGCGGTCCTCGGGTTTCCGTCTGAGGATGACGTGCTCGGGAATATGCGGCTTGATCTTGCCCGGGGCTCCGCCGATGATGCCTGCAACGAACCCCCAATGGGGCGGCGGGAGGAAACACATGCAAGGCGATGCGGGCGAGGCCGGAAGCTGACATGGCGGGCGTCGAGATCAGGGACGTCCGCAAGGCCTTCGGGTCGACGCCGGTTATCCACGGCGTGTCGATCGACATCCGGGACGGCGAGTTCGTCATCCTGGTTGGCCCGTCCGGCTGCGGGAAATCGACCCTGCTGCGCATGATCGCGGGACTCGAGAACATCACGGCGGGGGAGATCCGCATCGGCGAGCGCGTCGTCAACAACATCGCCCCGAAAGAGCGCGACATCGCCATGGTGTTCCAGAACTACGCGCTCTACCCGCACATGACGGTCGCCGACAACATGGCCTTCTCCATGAAGCTGAGGCGGGCGCCGCGGGCCGAGATCGACAAGCGCGTGCAGCGCGCCGCCGAGATCCTCGGCCTCACGAAGCTGCTCGACCGCTATCCGCGCCAGCTCTCCGGCGGCCAGCGCCAGCGCGTCGCCATGGGCCGCGCCATCGTGCGCGACCCGCAGGTCTTCCTGTTCGACGAGCCCCTGTCCAACCTCGACGCCAAATTGCGCGTCGCCATGCGGGCCGAGATCAAGGAGCTGCACCAGCGCCTGAAGACGACCACCGTCTACGTGACGCACGACCAGATCGAGGCCATGACCATGGCCGACAAGATCGTCGTCATGCATGACGGCATCGTCGAGCAGATCGGCGCCCCGCTCGACCTCTACGACCGTCCCGACAACCTGTTCGTCGCCGGCTTCATCGGCTCGCCGGCCATGAACTTCATCCGGGGCCGCATCGAAGCGGACGGCTTCGTGGCGGACGGCGGGCTGCGCCTGCCGCTCCGCGCCGCGCTCGCCGCCGCGGCCGGACGGCCGGCCATCTACGGCATCCGGCCGGAGCATTTCCGGCTCGCGCCGGAGGGCCTGCCCGTCGAGGTCGTCGTCGTCGAGCCGACCGGCTCGGAAACCCAGGTCGTGGTGAGGAGCAACGGGCAGGAGATGATCGCCATCTTCCGCGACCGCGTCATGGCGCGGCCCGGCGAGACCATCCGCATCGCCCCCGATCCGGCGCTCGTGCATCTGTTCGACCAGGAATCGGGGCGGCGGCTGCAGTAACGATGCGGCGGCTCGGACCCACGCGGGATGGGCGAGCCGCAAACAACATCCCGACGGCAAGAGGAAACCACCATGACCGTATCACGACGCGACCTTCTCCTCGGCAGCGCGGGCCTCGCGGGAGCCGCCGGGCTCGGCCGCCTCGGCCCCGAGCCGGCCTTGGCGCAAGCCGCCGCTCCGAGCTTCAAGCCCGAGCAGGGCGCGTCCTTGCGCGTCTTGCGCTGGGCGCCTTTCGTCAAAGGCGATGAGGATTCCTGGCTCGCCAACACCAAGAAGTTCACCGAGGCGACCGGCGTCGAGGTGCGCGTCGACAAGGAGAGCTGGGAGGACATCCGCCCGAAGGCCGCCGTGGCCGCCAATGTCGGCTCGGGGCCCGACATCATGCTCGTCTGGTTCGACGACGCTCATCAATATCCCGACAAGCTGCTCGACGTCACCGACATCGCGCAAGGCTTCGCCGGCAAATACGGCGGCTACTATCCGGGCCTCGAAGGCTATGCCAAGCGCGACGGCAAGTTCATCGCCCTGCCGATCGCCGCCATCGGCAACGGCATCCTCTACCGCGAGAGCATGCTGCAGCAGGCCGGCTTCTCGAAATTTCCCGAAAAGAGCGACGCGTTTCTCGAGATGTGCAAGGCCCTCAAGGCCAAATCGAAGCCGGCGGGCTTCGCCCTCGGCAAGGCGGTCGGCGACGGCAACAACTTCGCCCATTGGATCGTCTGGAGCCACGGCGGCAAGATGGTCGACGAGGGCGGCAAGGTGGTCATCAACTCGCCCGAGACCATCAAGGCGTTGCAATACGCCCGCGAGCTCTACCAGACCTTCGTTCCCGGCACCGAGAGCTGGCTCGACATCAACAACAACCGCGTCTTCCTGGCCGGCGACCTGTCGGTGACGGCCAACGGCGTGTCGCTCTATTACTCGGCCAAGAACGACCCGAAGATGGCCGACATGGCGAAGGACATCCGCTCCGCCATCCTGCCCGTCGGGCCGGTCGGCCAGCCGGTCGAACTGCACCAGACGACCTCGGGCGTCATCTTCCGCTACACCAAGTTCCCGAATGCGGCCAAAGCCTACATGCAGTTCATGCTCGACAAGCCGCAGATGGACAGCTGGATCCAGGGCTCGAGCGCCTATTGCTGCCCGCCCCTGCGCGGTCTGATCGACAACCCCGTGTGGAACGCCGATCCCGTGCACGCGCCGTACAAGCGCGCCTCGGAGACGTTGCGTCCGAACGGCTATGCCGGCCCGCTCGGCTACGCCTCGGCGGCGGTCATGGCCGATTACGTCATGGTCGACATGGTCGCTGAGGCGGCGTCCGGCCAGCGCACGGCGGAGGAGGCCGCGAAGCGCGCCGAGCAGCGCGCCAACCGCTATTATAGAGTGTGAGCATTCGCCTCTCCCCTGGCGGGAGAGGTCGAGTCGCGCCGCAGGCGCGACCGGGTGAGGGGGACACGCGACATTCCGGAAATGTCGGCGCTGCCATCTCCACCCGGTCGGCACGGAACTCGGGCCCGCCCGAGTTCCGCATGAGATGCGCAAGTCGGACCCGACTTGCGTGCCGACTCGACCTCCCCATCGAGGGGGAGGGGTTTAGGAGGCCCCATGGCCGAAGCCGCCCTGTCCCGTCCGTTGGCGCTGCCGGCACGTTCTTGGAGCGCGGCCCTGCTGCAGAGCCGCGGCTTCCTCGGCCTCCTCTTCATGCTGCCGGCGGCGTTGTTCCTGCTCGTCTTCCTGACCTACCCGCTCGGCCTCGGCGTCTGGCTCGGCTTCACGGACACGCGCATCGGGCGCGCCGGGCAGTACATCGGCCTCGAGAACTACGAATCGCTCTGGAACGACTCGCTCTTCTGGCTCTCCGTCTTCAACACGATCCTCTACACGGTCGTCGCCTCGATCTTCAAATTCGCGCTCGGCCTGTGGCTCGCCCTGATCCTCAACGAGCGCCTGCCGTTCAAATCGTTCTTCCGGGCCGTGCTGCTCCTGCCCTTCGTGGTGCCGACGGTGCTGTCTGCGATCGCCTTCTGGTGGATCTACGACTCGCAATTCTCGGTGATCTCCTGGGCGCTGATCCAGTTCGGCATCATCGACTCGCCGATCAACTTCCTCGGCAGCGGCAACAACGCGCGCGCCTCCGTCATCGCCGCCAACGTGTGGCGCGGCATCCCGTTCGTGGCCATCACCCTGCTCGCCGGCCTGCAGACGATCCCGCCCTCTCTGCACGAGGCCGCCACCCTCGACGGCGCCACGCAGTGGCAGCGCTTCCGCCACATCACCATGCCGATGCTGTCGCCCCTCATCGCCGTGGTGATGACCTTCTCGGTCCTGTTCACCTTCACGGATTTTCAGCTCATCTACGTGCTCACCCGCGGCGGCCCGCTCAACGCCACGCACCTGATGGCGACCTTGAGCTTCCAGCGCGCCATTCCGGGCGGACAGCTCGGGGAGGGCGCCGCCATCGCGGTGGCCATGATCCCGTTCCTGCTCGCCGCCATCCTGTTCAGCTATTTTGGGCTGCAGCGGCGGCGCTGGCAGCAGGGCGGGGGAGACTGACGCATGGCGACCGCAGCAACCACCCGGGTGTCCGCCGCCGCCTCCGACGAAAGCGTCGGCATGAGCTACCTCGACCGCCTGCCGCGGCGGCTCGTCGTCGTCTATCTGCCGCTGGCGCTGTTCGTTTTCGTCCTGCTGTTCCCGTTCTACTGGATGACCGTGACGGCCCTGAAGCCCAATTTCGAGCTCACCGACTTCAACAATTTCAATCCCTTCTGGCCGTCGAGCCCGACCCTCCAGCACATTCAGTACCTGCTCTTCCAGACCTCGTATCCGGGCTGGCTCCTCAACACCATGATCGTCGCTTTCGGGGCGACGTTCCTGTCGCTGTTCGCGGCCGTCTTCGCCGCCTATGCCATCGAGCGCATCCGGTTCGGCGGCTCGCGCTGGGTCGGCCTTGCCATCTTCCTCGCCTACCTGGTGCCGCCCTCGATCCTGTTCATCCCGCTCGCCGTGATGATCTTCGGCTTCGGCATCTACGACACGCGCCTGGCGCTCATCCTCACCTACCCGACCTTCCTGATCCCATTCTGCACGTGGCTCTTGATGGGCTACTTCCGCTCAATCCCGTACGAGCTCGAGGAATGCGCCCTCGTCGACGGGGCCACACGCTGGCAGATCCTCACCCGTATCATGCTGCCGCTGGCGGTACCGGGCCTTATCTCGGCGGGCATCTTCGCCTTCACGCTGTCG
>DASQLE010000533.1:0-2532 GCA_035630175.1 Beijerinckiaceae bacterium | reverse complement strand
GCTGGCTCGATGGTCCGCTCGGCATCGTCTACGGGCTAGAGGCGGCGCGAGCGTTCCGTGAAGACCCTGAACTCCGAGACGTGGGCATCGACGTCGCGGCCTGGTGCGACGAGGAGGGACATTTCGGGTCGTTCATCGGAAGCCGATCCTTCGTCGGCCTCCTGAGCGAAGAGGATATCGACAACGCACGGAACCGCTATGACGGCACGCCGCTTCGCGACGCCTTGCAGCGCGCAGGCCTCGCCGACCAGCCGCGCGAGCGCGTGCAGCCCGACCGCTACCGGGGCTATTGCGAGGCGCATATCGAGCAGGGCGACACCCTGGATTCGTCAGGGCTCAAGATTGGAATCGTCACCGCCATCGTGGCGATCTGGCAGTATCGTCTTTCTGCCACCGGCGAGCAGAACCACGCCGGCACGACGACGATGGCGCGCCGCAAAGACGCGGGCCTCGCGTTGGTGCGGCTCCTGGCCGAGATCGACCGCCGCTTTCCCGACATCGCCGGACCGCGCAGCGTCTGGACCACCGGACGGATCACGCTCGAGCCCGGCGCGGCCAGCATCATTCCGGGCCGCGCCGAGGCGCTGTTCCAGATCCGCGATGCGGATACGGCCGTGCTCGAGCGCCTGCAGGCGAAACTCTACGAGCTCGTCGCCGAGGCGAATGCGATCGGACCCTGCCCGATCGCGGTCGAGGCGATGAGCCGCAGCACGCCCGCCGCCATGGACGAGGCGCTTTTGCGAGCGATCGAGGAGGCCGCCGCGACGCATTGCCCGGGGGAGGCGATGCGCCTGCCGAGCGGCGCCGGGCACGACGCACAATGGCTGGCCCGGATCATGCCGGCGGCGATGATGTTCGTGCCGTCGATCGGCGGCGTCAGCCATCACTGGACCGAGAACACTTCCGACGAGGACATCGTGCTCGGCGCCCGCGTGTTCTGCGACGCCCTCGCCCGCATGGCGCGCTTGGCGAACGGCTAGAGCAGGATGGTCCAGGTCATGGGCAGGGTAGCTTCATCCGGCGGTATCGTCTCGCACGTAGACGATGGGAGCCCCATATTCCGTCGCCATGCGATCGGCCTCTTGCAAGGCGTCGCCCGGACTGCCCGTGAATGCGTCAGGTCCGGTCAGGTAGCGAGGGGGCCGGGCCGATGGCGGGAGATGGCCGCTGATCTCATGGACCAACGCTCGCCTGTCGGCGCTGATCTTGTGAACAAGCAGGACATAGTGCTCGCTGCGCGGCGGCTCTTCACCCCACTTCAGCACCTTGAATTGCGGTAGCGTCGGCACATTCTTGATCCAAGACCGTTCGTCCAACCGTGAAGCAAGACGCGCGCCAGCTTTCCGTCGTATGCGCCGGCGCGAGTCTCGCTTCGCCGGTTGTGGCTCGATGCCGAGGCGACGGCCTAGCCGAGTTTCCTGTTTTGGGAGAGCCGAAGTCCCTGTTAGGGATGTTCATGCCCCGGCCTATCACCCAACCGTCCCGCCATCTCGCGCAACATTTCTCCAATGCCGGGCACCTCATCAGCCATCTGCTGATGCTGCTCTACCCGACCGTCGTGCTCACGCTTGAGCGGCAGTTCAGCCTCGGCTACGGCGAGCTCCTCGCTTTGTCGGTGCCCGGAGCCGTTCTCTACGGCATCTGCGCGCTGCCGGCGGGCTGGCTCGGCGACCGCTGGAGCGCCGAATACATGATGGTGATCTTCTACGTCGGAAGCGGTCTTGCCGCCATTCTGACGGGTCTTGCGACCGGCCCTCTCGGCATCGCCATCGGCCTCACGCTGATCGGCCTCTTCGGCGCGATCTATCATCCGGTCGGCATTGCCTGGCTGGTGCGGAATGCCGAGAACCACGGGCGGGCCCTGGGACTGAACGGGCTGTTCGGCAGCATCGGCGTCGGGAGCGCATCGCTCGTTGCCGCGTCGCTCACGGCTCTCGCCGGCTGGCGCTCGGCCTTCATCGTTCCGGGGGCGGCATGTCTTGGGCTCGGATTGGCGTTGTGGATGTCCGTGCGCCTAGGGATCGTGGTGGCAGCCACCCAGGACCGTAAGCCGCAGGAAGACCCAGGGCGCCATGCAGTGATCCGGGCGTTCTTGGTGCTGTCGGTCACCATGCTCTGCGCCGGCCTGACCTGGCAGGCCCTGGCGGTCGTCATGCCGAAGCTGTTCGAGCAGAGGCTTCCGAACATCACCGAGGGCAGCACCGTGATGGTGGGCGCGATCGTCGGTGTCGTCTTCGCGATCAGCGCCGCGACGCAACTGCTCGGCGGATGGATTGCCGACCGGTTTTCGCTGAAATGGGCTTATGTCGGATCGTGGGCGCTGCAAACGCCGTTGCTGCTCGCCCTCGCCTACGCGTGGGAGGTGCCGCTCGTCATCGCCATGATCCTCGTTTTCTGCACCATCGTGATCTCGACGCCGGTCGAGAACGCGCTGCTCGTCCGATACACGCCGGGCCGGTGGCGCGCGACGGCTTTCGGTGCCAAGTTCGTCTTGTCGATGGGTCTCGGCTCGCTCGGCCTTCCGCTCGTGGC
>DASQLE010000532.1:0-5318 GCA_035630175.1 Beijerinckiaceae bacterium | reverse complement strand
TGCGGCCCTACGGTCTGTTCGGGCGGCCAGACGGCGGCGGCGGCGTTCATGCGGCCGGTCCGACGCTGCGGCCGTGGAGCACCGGCGAGCGCGCGCTCGCGACCCTCGCGGTCGCCGCCTTGGCGCTGCTGCCCCTCGTCGGCGACGCCTACACGCTCAAGGTGGCGACCGAGATCCTGATCTTCGCGCTGCTCGCCTTCAGCCTGCATCTTCTGGTCGGCACCGGCGGCATCGTCAGCTTCGGCCACGCCGCCTATTTCGGCCTCGGCGCCTACGGGGCGGCGCTGGCTGTCCGCCATCTCGGCGTGCCGATGGAGCTCGCCCTGCCGCTGGCGCCGCTCGCGGCGGCGCTCGGGGCCGCGCTGTTCGGCTTCTTCATCGTCCGCCTGTCGGGCATTTACCTCGCGATGCTGACCCTCGCGGCGGCGCAGATCCTGTATGCGGTGGCGTTCCAGTGGGTCGAGGTAACGGGCGGCGACAACGGCCTCGTCGGCATCTGGCCGTCATCCTGGGCGGCGGATCGAATCGTCTATTTCTACCTGACGCTTGTCGTCACCGTTACGAGCATCGCCGCGTTGCGGCACGTCATCTACGCGCCGTTCGGCTATGCGCTGCGCGGCGCGCGCGATTCGGAGCTGCGCGCCGACGCTCTCGGCATCGACGTGCGCAGCCAGCGCTGGCTGGCCTTCATCCTGGCGGGCGGAGCGGCGGGCGTCGCCGGTGGCCTTTACGTGTTCCTGAAGGGCTCGATCGACCCCAGCGTCCTCGGCATCCCGACCTCCGTCGACGCGCTCGCCATGCTCCTGCTCGGCGGCATCGACACCGTGATGGGCCCGGTCGCGGGCGCGGCCGTGCTGCATGCCTTGCGCGACCAGATCATGCCGCTGACCGATCTGTGGCGGCTGATCCTCGGCCTCAGCATCATCGCCATGGTGCTGCTCTTCCCGCGCGGCCTCGTCGGCGCCTTCAACGACCTTCGCGAACGGGCGATAGCGGCTTCCGCAATGACCCACCCTCCTCATGCTGAGATGCGAGCCAAAGGCGAGCCTCGAAGCACGCACCGCGAGCTGGAGCATCCTTCGAGGCTCGCTCAGCTCGCACCTCAGGATGAGGGCTCGAGGGCGAAAGGTCTGGCTCCATGAGCCTCCTCGTGGCGCGCGGCTTGTGCAAGGCGTTCGGCGGCGTCGTCGCGGCGCGCGACGTGTCCTTCGCGGTCGAGCGCGGCGAGCTCCTCGCCCTGATCGGGCCGAACGGCGCCGGCAAGACGACCACGTTCAACCTCATCGACGGGCAGCTCGAGCCGGATCGCGGCACGATCCACCTCGACGGCGAGGACGTGACGGGAGCCCCGCCGCGCGCCAAATTCCGGCGCGGGGTCGGCCGCACCTTCCAGATCGCCCAGACCTTCCTGTCGATGACGGTCGCCGAGAACGTGCAGATGGCGCTCATCAGCCGTCATGGCCGGCACCGCTCGCTTCTTGCGCGCGCGCGGCGTCTCTATCGCGAGGAGGCCGTGTCCATGCTGGAGCGGGTCGGCATGGCCGATCAGGCCGAGCGGCCGTGCGCGGCGCTCGCTTATGGCGACGTCAAGCGCGTCGAGCTGGCGGTGGCGCTGGCGAGCGAGCCGAAGCTCCTCCTGATGGACGAGCCGACCGCCGGCATGGCGCCGCGCGAGCGCGCCGCCCTCATGCGGCTCGCCGCCGGTCTCGCCCGCGAGCGGCGCATGGGCGTCCTCTTCACCGAGCACGACATGGACGCGGTCTTCGCCCATGCCGACCGCGTCATCGTTCTCGTGCGCGGCGAGATCATCGCCGGCGGCGCGCCCGACGAGGTCCGCGCCGACGCGCGCGTGCGCGAGGCCTATCTCGGCGCGACCGGCGCGGCGGCCGCGGAACGGGCGCGGAGGGGTCGCTCAGGGATCGGAGCCCCACCTCCCAAGGTGCTTGAATAAGGCTATGAACAAACGACCAGTCTCCACTTATCGGCTCGTCCTAAGAAGATCCTATGCCGAACATTGATCCACTTCTTGAAGTGCGCGGTCTCTCTGCGTTTTACGCTCGCGCCCAGGTGCTGTTCGGCGTCTCGCTCGAAATCAAGAAAGGCGAGGTCGTCGCCCTGCTCGGCCGCAACGGCGCCGGCAAGAGCACGACGCTCAAGGCCATCATGGGCCTCGTCGCCCGCGAGGCGGAGCGCTTGGTCTTCGCCGGGCAGCCGATCGCCCATTGCGCGAGCTACAAGATCGCTCGGCTCGGCCTCGGCTACGTGCCGGAAGAGCGCCGCGTCTTCACCGATCTCACCGTCGACGAGAACCTCGAGGTCGGCCGGCAGGCGGCGCGTCATGGGCGGGCGCCGTGGACCGCCGAGCGCCTGTTCGCGATCTTTCCGAACCTCGCCGAGATGCGCAGCCGGCGCGCCGGCGAGATGTCCGGCGGCGAGCAGCAGATGCTTACCATCGCCCGTACGCTCATGGGCAATCCGAGCGCCGTCCTCCTCGACGAGCCGTCCGAGGGCCTCGCCCCGGTCATCGTCGAGCTCATGGCGCAGGCGATCGCGGCCATGAAGGGGGACGGCATCGCCGTCCTCGTCTCCGAGCAGGACCTCCACTTCGCCGCGGCCGTCAGCGACCGCGCCTACGTGATCGAGCAGGGCCAGATCCGCTACGAGGGCCCGATCGAGGAGCTGTCGCGCAACGAGGCCCTGCGCGACGACTACCTGACCGTGTAGGGCGTTGACGGTTTGTCCTCAACGCACGATATCGGGCTGACGTAATCCCTCCCCTTCAGGGGAGGGTGGACTCGGACGCGGCTGCATCCGAGCCGGGCGGGGTCACGGCGCGGAGCGCCGTATCCTGCAATGGTATGACCCCACCCCGGTCGCTTCCGCGACTCGGCCCTCCCCTGAAGGGGAGGGATGATGGAGCAAGAATGAGCGAAGTGATCGATACCGATGTGGTGATCGTGGGAGCGGGCCCGATCGGCCTGTTCGCGGTGTTCGAGCTGGGCCTCCTCGACATCAAGGCCCACCTCGTCGACATCCTGCCCAAGATCGGCGGCCAATGCGCCGAGCTTTATCCGGAGAAGCCGATCTACGACATCCCCGGCTTCCCGGTCGTCAGCGGCCAGGGCCTCGTCGACAACCTGCTCCGCCAAATCGAGCCGTTCAAGCCGAGCTTCCATCTCGGCGAGATGGTCGAGGCCATGGAGACGATCGGCACGGCGGAGGCGCCGCGTTTCCGCGTCACCACCGATGCCGGCAAGACCTTCGCTTGCAAGAGCATCCTCATCGCGGCGGGCGGCGGCTCGTTCCAGCCGAAGAAGCCGCCGATCGCCAATATCGACGCCTACGAGAACACCGGCGTGTTCTACGCCGTGCGCAAGATGGACGCCTTCCGCGGCAAGCGCGTCCTCATCGTCGGCGGCGGCGACTCGGCCCTCGACTGGACCGTCAACCTGCAGCCGCTGGCGCAGCGCCTCACCCTCTTGCACCGGCGCGACGCCTTCCGGGCGGCGCCGGATAGCGTCAACAAGATGCGCGCCCTTGTCGGCGACAAGGCCATGGATCTCGAGCTCGGCCAGGTGGTGGCGCTGAAGGGCCCGGCGCCGAGCCTCGAGGCGGCAATCGTCAAGCGCGACGACGGCTCCACCATCGAGGTGCCGTGCGACGTGCTGCTGCCCTTCTTCGGCCTGACCATGAAGCTCGGCCCGATCGCCGAGTGGGGCCTGAACCTGCACGAGAATCTCATCCCGGTGGACACCGAGAAGTTCGAGACGAACGTGCCCGGCATCTTCGCCGTCGGCGACATCAACACCTATCCGGGCAAGCTGAAGCTGATCCTGTCCGGCTTCCACGAAGGCGCGCTCGCGGCGCAAAAAGTCCACCGCTACGTTTACCCGGACAAGAAGCTCACCTTCCAATACACGACGTCATCGACGAGCCTGCAGAAGAAGCTCGGCGTCGCCGCTTGAGGATCACTTTGAGGTCGCGTCGCCCGCGTAGACGACGTGTCCGCCGATCATCGTCAGCACCGAGACGATCTGCCCGATCCGGTGCGCAGGGACCGTGAAGTAGTCCTCGCTGAGGACGACGAGGTCGGCAAGCTTGCCGACGGCGATCGCGCCGCGCCGGCCTTCTTCATGAGAGAACCAGGCGCTTCCCTCCGTGTAAAGCTGCAGCGCCTGCATGCGCGTGGGCGTCTCCTCCGGCGCGCGCATCGGCGTGCCGCCGACCGTCGTGCCGTCCACCATCCATTGCAGCGAAACGAACGGGCTGAACCACATCACCCGGTGCGCATCGGTGCCGCCGCCGAGCGGCACGCCCATCCGCAAGGCGCTCGCGATCGGCGGCGAGAGCCGGGCCAGCTCGAAGCCGCGCTCCCCCAAAAACGCTTCGCCGCGGAAGTAGAAGGCGTTCTGCATGAGCCAGCCGACGCCCATCGCCTTCATGCGCCGCAACGTCTCGTCGGACGCATCGTTGAGGTGCGCGATCGACCAGCGCAGAGCCGCAACCGGCGTTTCGGCATCGACGCGTTCCATCACCTCGAGGAGGTGATGGACCGAGCGGTTGTTGTGCCAGTGGAACGTCGCCGTCATCTTGCGCGATACGGCCCAGCGCAGCGTTCGGAACAGCTCCTCCTTATCCGCCTCCGTCGGCCGCTCGTTGTTGTACATGCCCCAGGTGACGTTCTCGCCGATGCCGTTGAAGCGCAGCCAGTCGTCGCCGAAGCCCATCGGCAGGACCCGCGTGAGCACGGCGAAATCCTCAAGCTCGTTGCCGCGCCGCGGCGCCGACAGGCTGTAGCGCACGCGCAGCGTCAGTCCGCCCTCTCGCCAGACATCGAAGAGCGGCTGGTAATCGGCGAGCGACAGGTTGTAGCCGCCCGGATCGAGAACGCCCGTCAGGCCGACGCGATTGAGCGCGCGGAGAAAGGCGCGTGTGCCTTCGACTTTCTCGGCGAAGGTCGGTTCCGGCAAGAGGTCGAAGAGTCGGCTGATGGCGCGCGCGTCGCCGGTCAGCCAACCGGTCGGTTGCCCGGCCGGGTCGCGCTCGACCGTGATCGCCGCGGCGACATCGGGGTCGCGCGCGATTCCGAGGGCTTCGTAGCCGCCGGCCGTCAACAGGACGCGGCTGTAGAACAGCTGCACGAAAACATGATGATCGGGCGCGGCGGCGGCGATCTCCGCCTGCGTCGGGCGTCGATCCTCGGCGAATTGCCGCTCGGTCCAGCCGCCGGCCACGACCAGCCACGTGCCCTTCGGGGCGACGTCCGCTTTCGCCTTGATGCGTCCGAGCGCCTCGGCGAGCGTGCGCACGCCGATCCA